>NZ_QUHK01000079.1:0-2933 GCF_003479665.1 Blautia sp. AF14-40 | reverse complement strand
GTAAGCGATGAATAATCACCCGGTTTTTCATCTCCTCAAATTTGTGAGATAATCTCCTCAAAGGAGTGGTCTCTCTTACTCTTCCAGTTTTGGCACTTAGGAGCATTTTACTTCAATCTGTTCCGAGAATCTATGCTAATTCCACTCCAAATACAAGAACAGGAGTTGAATACTTATGACACAAAGAAATCCAAGACGTACCGATGAAGAGTGGCTCAGCCTAATCCAGGAATGCCGTTCCAGCGGTCTCTCTGACAAATGCTGGTGTGAGGAACATCATATTCATACAAGTAACTTTTACTACCAGATACGAAGGCTCAGAAAGAAAGCCTGTACGATCCCGGAACCTATTCATTCTACTTTTTTAGGAAAGCAGGAAGTTGTCCAGCTGGCTTTTGGGGAAGCGGTTCCCTGTCCATCCGTCAGCCCGGCTGTTCCAGAGATCTCTTCTGATACTGCTGTAAAAATAGCATACCATGGCATTCAGATCGAGATCACAAATGCAGCACACCGTGAGACCATATCCAATATCCTGTCTGTGCTGCAGTGCCTTTGTTAGGTGACTTGTCCGGTGTATCAAAGATCTTCGTGATAACCGGCCGGACAGATATGCGCAAGAGTTTTGATGGCCTCATGGCGATCATACGTGATGTTTACGAACTTGATCCCTACGCAAATGCGGTTTACCTTTTCTGTGGAAGGGACAGCCGCAAACTCAAAGCATTGCATTTTGACAAGGATGGGTTTGTACTTTTGCAAAAAAGGCTTGATGGAAGCGGCAGGTTCCAGTGGCCCCGGAATGCTTCGGAAGCCCGGCTCCTGACCCGTCAGGAATTCCGCTGGCTTATGGAAGGCCTTTCTATCGATCAGCCCAAAGCGATCAAAAGCGGTGGGAAAAAGAAGGATTTTTAATATTTTGTGCAAAACGGAGAATTTAAAGATCCTGTATTTCCAGTTCCGGAAAGGTGCTCTTACCGTTATCCACAGTCAGACCTTCTTTGTCCAGGTGTCATGTGGATGATGTCTGGATGGACAGGTCTCCTGCCAGAAAGGATGTGGATATCTTTCTAAAGAGGATGGAAAATCCGTATGCAGTCTTATTCTTTTGGGAGAGATATCCACATATGGGATACCGTCAGATTGACGGTACCAGCATTTCCGGCAGTTTGCCATCTGGCTGATATTTTCTTATAATAGTAGTAAGAAAACAAAGGACGGAGACCGCTATGCCGCTTGATGCCGAGGAAATGATCCAGCTTCTATTAAAAACGAATAAAGAACAGGAACAGACGATCACTGACCTGAGAGCAACCATAAAGGATCTGCGCAGTACCATTGCAAACCTGAATGAAACACTGGATGAGCTGAAGCGGAAGCTCTTTGGATCATCCAGTGAAAAGACAAAGGCTTCCCAACCAGTAGAAGAAACCGTCCCAGAGGCGGAGCCAACGACAATTGTAAAAGAGCATAAACGGGTCAGAAAGAAGAAATCCGTCCGTGCCGATCTGTACGAGGCCCTTCCCGTAGTAGAAGTTCCATGTGATATCCCGGAAGAAGAACGTATCTGTCCGGACTGTGATTCCAAAATGGAACATCTGGGCTATAAGTTTGTCCGGGAAGAGCTGCGCATCACCCCAGCAAAGGTCGTCCGGGTACGGTATATGCAGGAAACCCTTGTTTGCCCGGTATGCCGTGAAGAAGATGAGACGACCATCCTGGAAGGGAAAACACCAACGCCGCTTCTTGCACACAGCCCCGCTTCACCAGATATGGTTGCAACTGTCATGTACCAGAAAAGCTTCCTGCACCTTCCCTTTTACCGGCAGTCAAAGGACTGGCTTGAAAAAGGAGTGCCTGTCCCAAGGGAAACGGCGGCACACTGGTATAACTACTGTGCGCTGAACTATCTCCTTCCGGTCTATGAGGTCCTGCATCAGGAACTTCTGAAGAGGGAGGTACTCCATGCCGACGAAGTCCCATGCCAGGTCCTTCATGAAGAAGGGAAAAGTGCCACCTCAAAATCCTATATGTGGATCTATCTGAGCGGGACGGATGGGCTACCGCCCATTATCCTGTATGATTATCGGCCAGGACGTAGCGGGGATCATCCGATTGAATTCCTGTCCGGTTTTACCGGGCTGCTCCACTGCGATGGATATGCTGCATACGGAAGGATCGAGGACGTTATCCTAGTATGCTGTCTCGCCCACTGTAGACGTAAGTTTTTTGAGGCAGTCCCAAAAGCCCGTCAGAAAAACCTGAAGCTGCTGGATATCAATTCCGAACAGGAGATCACGGAACCGCCGGAAGGGACTGCTGCAGATGAGAAGCTGCTTCCTGCCGAAAAGGGTGTCGCATTCTGTAACCGCCTCTTTTACCTGGAACGTCTTTACAAAGGATTTCCAGCAGAAGAGCGAAGTCAGAGACGCCAGGAAAAAGAACCGGCTGTCTGGAATGAATTCTGGAGCTGGCTGGACACACTGGATCCTGCAGGAGGGAGCAAACTAGAAAAGGCAGTGAACTATGCTCTTAACCATAAGGAAACCCTTATGAATTATCTGCTGGATGGAAGATGTGAGATCTCCAATAACGCAGCAGAACGCCGGGCAAAAACTTATGTGACCGGGCGTAAGAACTTTCTGTTTCATGATACTACCAACGGGGCAATAGCAAGTGCAATCGTATTAAGTATCATAGAAACAGCAAAGGCGAATGGCCTGAACATCTTTCAATATCTGTACACTCTGCTGCTGTATATGCCGGACTACAAGGATGAGCCCGCAGGCATAGAAAAGCTGATGCCATGGAGTGATTTCATAAAGGAAAGATGCACAGGCATAACAGATATCGAAAACGTAAGACCGGAAAATCGTGGGAACCTGAACATTTGAGGTTCCCTGGAGGTCGTGAACGGGTGATTATTCATCGCTTAC
>NZ_QUHK01000078.1:2314-2965 GCF_003479665.1 Blautia sp. AF14-40 | reverse complement strand
AAACTTGTGGGCTGGCAGATGTTGAAAGAAGAAAATGCAGAACTTCTTATCAATGGAAAGCGTGTGGAAAGTGATTACACCTTTACTGCTGACAGCGAAACTATGAAAGTGGAAGTTGCTTTTACGTTTGACGCTACTTCTCTTGACGGCAAACAGCTTGTAACTTTTGAAGAATTGTACGATTTTAGCAATCCAGACGAACCAAAGAAAGTTACCGAGCATAAGGATATTGAGGATAAGGGACAGACGATTACCTTTAAGGAAAAGCCAGAAAAACCCGAAACACCACCGACACCAGAAAAGCCTAACAGACCTAGCGACAGTCCCAAAACGGGCGACAGTACAAATGTAATGGCATTTGTCGTGATGTTGCTTGTGTCTGCTGGTGGATTAGCTGGAACATATCTTTACAAACGCCGTAAAATGAAGAAATCATAAGGCGGTAACGGTATGATGAAAGAAAAATCACGCTCTCCGCCGAAGCTGTCAAACGGCAGACTTCTGCTTATTCTGGCTTGTCTGCCTACAACCTGCAAGAACACGGATAGTCAAGGGTGCGTAAGCATTGACTTTACCCTTTACTATCTGGGGGATTGCTGGTACTTCCCCAACCGCCAGAATAAGAAATCACAATCAAAAAACTTATCAAAT
>NZ_QUHK01000078.1:0-2304 GCF_003479665.1 Blautia sp. AF14-40 | reverse complement strand
AAATCACAATCAATTTATCAAAAATAGAAAGAAACGAGGTAAAACAATATGGAAATGAAATATGTCGTGCCAGATATGGCACAGTCTTTTGGAACTCTTGAATTTGCAGGCGAAAGCGACCATGTTTTTGACAGAGATAAAGATAACCGCAGATTTTTCGCAAGAAGAAGCTACAACCTTTATTCAGATGTGCAGAGAGGGGAAAATGTTGTGGTAGAAATTCCCGTGCAGGCTGGCGAAAAGCATTTCAAGTATGAACAGAAAGTAAAACTTGTCAATCCGAAGTTATACGGCAGAGGGTACGCAATCGGGGATGTGGGACATACCGATTATGTATTAGTAGCTGATGATATTGTAGCAGTTGAAGAAAAGTAAAGGAGTGAAGAATTTATGAGATTATCAAATGGATTTGTCATTGACAAAGAGAAAACATTTGGAAAATTAAAATTTACAGCGGTGCGTGATGTGTTCTTGCAAAATGAGGACGGGACACCGAGTACCCAGCTTAAAAAGCGTATCTATGATTTGAAGTGCAGTCTGCATGGTGGAATTATCCCCGTGTCCGTACCGCCAGAAGTACCGTTAAGGGAATTTCCTTACAATGCAGTTGTGGAGCTTGTCAATCCAGTAGCCGATACGGTATCAAGAAAAACCTATACGGGTGCAGATGTGGACTGGTATGTAAAGGCAGAGGATATTGTGTTGAAGAATAAAGGCAACCAGAACGCAGGTAGCCCACAGAACCCTACACCGCAGGGACAGCCGAAGAAATAAAAGTGATGTATTTGTCTTAATTTTGATTGACACGAACAATGCAGAGTGATATATTTATCTCATAAAGATACAAAAACATCTCATTTGAAAGGAGAGATAAATATGTCAAAGAAACAAATTAAAAAAATTATTTTTATGGGGGTAGGGTGTGCTTTATTGCTTATTGTTGGTACAATCTACTCCCTATTATACAATGATGGACGCTGGGTCAAAAATATGGATATGTCGGAATATGTATTTTCTTACAAGGATATTCCTATGTTAGTAATTGGAGCTTTAATAGCACTATATGCTATCTATATAGTAATTATCTGCTTTAAAAATGTCTTTTCAAAAAACAGCAGGGGAAAACGATATTCAAGAACAATTTCTCCTTACTGGGGATTTTGTGGAATGTTTGGTTTTCTGGGGTTTGGCGGATTTTGGACATACTATAAATTTGGAGAAATATTTCCTTTTGCTTTTTTCATATTTTTTGGTTTTTTCAATTTTTTCTTTGAAGGTAAACTTTCCCATATCTTAGAAGATGAGCTTTTTCAAGAAAATAAACGTAAGGCACAATTAGAAGCCTACAAGATAGGTTTTAAACTATTATTTGTAGTTATCTGGCTTATGGCAATAGGTATGTTTTCCCGTAATGTTGAGTGGTGTGCAATATTTATGCTGATTTCTGTTTCACTTATCTATGCTCTTGTTCTTTTTCTTAGCAACTATTTATTATATCGTTATGAAAAAAGGGAATAAATTATGGAAGCAAAGTTTGTATGTAATTTAAAAAAATATCGTGTAGCACAAGAATTAACACAAGAACAACTCGCTGACATTGTAGGTGTTCGTCGTGAAACTATTATGAGATTAGAAAAAGCACAATATAATCCGTCACTTAAATTGGCAATAGATATTTCAAGAGCTGTAAAAGCTCCGATAGAAGATATATTTATTTTTGAATAAAGACAGTTTAAAGCAGTTAGTCTTAGGATTGACTGCTTTTTTCTTACCCAGAAAGGAGTGATTGATTTATGCGTAAGATTTGGAACAAAGGACACCGTATCAGAGCCAGCGACAAGCACCTTGTCTACCATTTTTCCATAGGAACGCTTCTGTTTATATTCGCGGCGGTTCTTCTGCTACTGAATATAAAACAGATCATGCGTACCGATTGGGAGCATTTCAGCTTGTTAGAAAACGGCTTGACGCTCTCCCCTTACAACTTCATAACCATATTGATAGCGACGGGTGTTTGTGCATTGGTCGCTTTTCTATATTACCGCTTCTGTTACGACAGTTTCAAGAAGCTCCTGCACCGTCAAAAGCTGGCAAGAATGGTACTGGAAAATAAGTGGTATGAAGCCGATACCGTACAAGACAGCGGTTTTTTTACTGACCTGCAAAGCAGATCAAGGGAAAAAATCGTCTGGTTTCCAAAGATTTATTATCAAATGGAAAAGGGACTGCTTCATATCCGATGTGAAATCACATTAGGAAAATTTCAAGACCAGCTTTTACGGTTAGAGGATAAATTGGAAAGTG
>NZ_QUHK01000077.1:481-3062 GCF_003479665.1 Blautia sp. AF14-40 | reverse complement strand
AATCTCTTAGAGGGATATGGAAACGACAATCCGGGCGCAAATGCTCATATGCGGTAAAGAAGCAAAAGCAAACAGACAGCAATCACTGCTATTCCGAAGCAAGAGGAACATGGTAGAAATGTTCATAAGCCTATGCTATACTATAATTAGAATTTGAACAGCGGCGAACTGGCGAAATAATCGTCATGTCGCCGCTGTCTGTTATAATAAAAAAGTTGAAAATCTTTGTAAGATTTCTTCGTCTGCAAAGTCTTATTTGTGAAAGGAGGTGGTAGCATAGTGGAGTTCGAGCAAATTTACAATACCTATTTCAAAGCGGTATATCGCTATATATGGCAGCTTTCCGGTAATGAACACATAGCCGAGGAAATTACAGGCGAAACATTTTTTAAAGCAATGAAATCCATAAATAATTTTCGTGGCGAATGTGATATGCGTGTATGGCTTTGTCAAATTGCAAAGAATACCTATTTCTCATATCTGAAAAAGAATGGAAAAATAGAAAGCATTGACGAAGCAAAATTTCAGAATATTGCTAACCCGAATGATTTTATTGATGAGCAGGTTAATACTCAGGAAGAAGCAGCGCAATTACGGAAAATCTTACATAGTATATCTGAACCATATAAGGAAGTTTTCATGTGGCGTGTCTTTGGGGAATTATCATTTAATGAAATAGGTGACTTATACGGAAAAACTGATAACTGGGCTTGTGTTACCTACCATCGGGCAAGAAAAATGATACAAAGCAGATTGGAGGAAATTTAGTAATGAAAAAAGAGTGTAGCATCATTCGTGATATGTTGCCGTTGTATTTTGAAAATATGGTGAGCGAAGATACAGCAGAATTTGTAAAAAAGCACATCGAAAATTGTCCTGATTGTGCTGCTGAACTTAAAGCCATGAAATCGGGCAAAGAAATTAGCGAGACAGAACCCTCAAAAAGAGAAAGTGACGCAAAAGTGATAACAGCAGTAAAAAAGAAGATAGCAAAAAAAATTGTAAAAACTGTTGCTGTTGTGTGTTTGGCATTTGCGGGATTACTTAGTGCAGTATTGCTATATACAGGTATTGGTCATCCTGTTACCCGGGACAACATTTCACTTTCCACAAAAACTGAAAGTGGATATAATTATATTATTTTAGAAACTGAAGCAGGAAAATCACTATTCTTTGATTCAAAAACAGAAGATATTGTTAATGATAAAAATGAAATATGTGGACAGAAAATCACTCTATACAACTTGCAATATCATAACAATTTTTCACAAAAGAATAATCTTATAAGCTGGGGGAGTCCTACAAATACCAAAGCTAAATACATGGAATTGGTTGTTGAATTAGGAAATGATACATTACGAATATCTAATGCAGAGTAAAGACAATCACCTGTAAATAGCAAACCCAGCCGAGCCAGTCAACGGCAAGTAAATGGGCTGCGCCCACCGTTGACAGCCCCGTCTGTCCTTGCTGGTGGGTAATCAAGGGGCGACAGCAAAAAAGTGCTGCCGCCCTTTCCCATAATCGAAGAAAGGGGGATTTTCCATGACTGAATACGAAGCCTATCAAGAACATATCCGCTATACCCATGATACCTACTGCCGGATTGTTATTCGTCATGCGTCCTTTGACGCTGCCCGTATGCTGGCGGCGAGGTGGAAACGGGAAATCTCCCTTGAATACTTGACCGAAGAAAAGTTTGTCCCACTAAGCACCACAGACGAGTATTTTCAAGTGCCGGACTATGGCGAAACTTATCCGTTCTCTGTCCGGGGGCAGACGATATTTTTAGATAGCTGCTCCCTTGCGGCGGCTCTTGCCGGACTGCCGGAACAGACGCAGGAGGAAATCTTTTTGTATTACTTCCAGCACTTGACGCAGAAAGAAATCGGAGAACAATGCGGCTGGACACGCAGCACAATCGGGCGGCATATTCAGCTTGCCTTGAAGCGGCTGAAAGAGGAAATGGAGGTGCTGTCCTATGAGTAACCGACTTCTCCCCTATGACACGATTATAAAGGCATATGAGGGCGACTCCATAGCGATACAAGCTGTCCTTGACCGCTACGCCGGATATATCCGCTACTTTTCCAAAATGAACGGCTATTATAACTCTGATATGGAGGACTACATCAAAACAAAGCTGATTGAAAGCCTGTTCAAGTTCCGGCTTGACCGATAACATAAAAACTGAATATCCCGCCGCCCCGCAGCGGCACACAAAGCAGTAAATCCGAAAAAGATTTGCTGCTTTTTTTGCGCCCATTTTTGGCAAATTTCCAAAAGTTCCGTATTAGATAGTGAAACCAAAAAAGGTTGCCGTTTTTTTCAGACAGCGGGCAAAACGCAGCTTCCGAAACGCCTTATTGTCGGGAAAGACCGAGCCGCCGGAAAAGTTCTTGCCGGAAAGTCCGTCATTTTTGCTTTTTGCGGTGTTGTAGGGAGTAAGGGGGAGAATGCCAGCCCGCCGCCTTTTATAAAAAACTGGTTATAGATTTCCCGAAAAAGTGGCAGTAGGAAGTGAACGGCAGTCCGGCAGTTTCTTAGAGCAAGATTCTACCGCAGTACCAAAATTCGCTTT
>NZ_QUHK01000077.1:0-471 GCF_003479665.1 Blautia sp. AF14-40 | reverse complement strand
AGTACCAAAATTCGCTTTTCGCTCATTTTGCCCCTGCGGGAATCTTGTTGGGGAGTGCCTTCCCCAAACCCTGCTTATGCGGCTTGCGCCGCTGAAAAATCCCTCAAAATAATTTTTCGGATTTTTCAAAAACAGTTCCGCTTTACACCCTGTTTTTCTCCTATTAGTGAGAGGACACCACGCACAGCCGAAAGGAGGTTTTACCATGCGAAAACGATATAACACGCCGCACCGCAGCCGGGTAGTCAAGACACGCATGACCGAGGAAGAATACGCCGAGTTTGCGGAAAGGCTTTCTGCTTACAACATGAGCCAAGCCGAGTTTATCCGGCAAGCCATAACCGGGGCAACCATACGCCCCATCATAACCGTTTCCCCCGTCAATGACGAGTTGCTTGCCGCTGTTGGGAAGCTGACCGCCGAATACGGCAGGATCGGCGGCAACTTAAACCAGATAGCCCGGACGCTGAA
>NZ_QUHK01000076.1:2791-3172 GCF_003479665.1 Blautia sp. AF14-40 | reverse complement strand
TCTGCGTCTGCTGAACCTTTATTCTGCGGTCTTTGGTGTCATTCTGGCGTGTTTCCTGCGATACCACTTTTTCTACATTCTGCCTATGTACTGTCTGTGTAGGCTGGGGTGCTTTCTTATCAGAAGCACCAGAAGATAACGGACGCTCTTTGATAACATTTGTCTTGACTGGCTCACTTGCTTTCGGAGTTGGAGCTGTGGCTGGGCGTTTGACTTCCTGCATTTTTTCAACACTCGGCTTTGGAATGGTTGAAGCTGTGACTGGTCGCTCATGGGGACGGGTAGCTCCCGTTGTCGCTGATCCGTCAGCCTTTCGCTGTACCTGCCTTGCTTCTTGTGCCTTTTGAAGCTCCATACGTTTGTCAGCGATATTTTTCTTAC
>NZ_QUHK01000076.1:445-2781 GCF_003479665.1 Blautia sp. AF14-40 | reverse complement strand
AGCAATATTCTTCCTATGCTGTTCCTGCTTTTCCAAGCGTCCCGTCTGTCTGGACTGCTGTTCCTGCACCATGCCACGCTTAAAGTCGGACACGCTGGACTTTGCCTTTTCCTTTGCGGAATACACCGCATAAGCGGTCTGTGTCGGCATATCCTTGATATTCTCTTTGACAGCGTTTGCCTTGTCTTTCACTTTATTTTTCGTATCTAAAACAGCACCGACTTTTGAACCTGCACGCTGTCCCATGCTGGAAGTGGTATTGCCCCGATTTTCTTTAGAAGCCGTATTTTTTCTTTCGGCTCTCTTGCCAGCAACGGCACTTCCAGCCACCGCACCAGCTACACCGCCCGAAATACCGCCAGCACTTACCGCCCTTGCAATACGGTGTTCCATACGCCTAGCCCGATGTCGCATAAACAGATACGGTCTGCGGAATATGCGTCGTCCCATGCTTTGACTGTCGCCAGCATTAAGTGAGAACATACTCATTAAGTCGCCCAGCTTCATGTAGATACCAGCGAAACATACTATCTGCAAGAACGCCACCATAAAGAATGGGTAGTCTGTGGAAATGTTGTAAAACATACTGGAAATACTAAATGCCACCGTTACAATGAGCGTTATTCCTGCCCGTGTCATTATGGTATTAAATACTCTCACGATTGCCTGCTTTGCCATGCTTTCATAGCTCGGTATCATGGAAAGTAAAAAACTGATAGGTAAAAACATTGCAAAGATAATAAAAAGTATCTGGCTGAACAACATCATGCCCGTAAGCAAGAATACAAATATCGTGATACCCAAGTTAAAGAACAAGAGGAAGAACACCATACCCAAACGGTTCACGACCTGCGGTATTGTCAGATTGTTATTGTCGTTGTCCTCGATTTCTGTTTTCACGACTTCCTCTCTGGTTTTCCCGTCCTCGTCCTCTGGACTTGCCGATACGAGAGCTTCTACACGGTCTGTCCCGATTTCTTCTGCGTTGCTGTTCCCGAATTGAAGCAAGAGCCACGGCTGTTCCACTTGAATAGAAAATAGGCTGTCCCGTATCAAGTCCACGCTGTCCTTACCCTCGCTGTCGGAGTTAGGGAGCATGATTTTTGTTCCCAAATCCAAAGAAGCGGTACTGATGTCTGATGAAAATTCATTTATCTTCTTGATATAGTCGGGAGCATAAGCAATAAATGAAGCGGACAGCACGAACACCACCACAAAGTTGATAACAGCGTGAAGTGCTTTGCTGGTTTCCCGTTTTATCAGTCCCGTATAAGCAACGCACATTCCCACCACTAAGATAATGAGAAGCAGGAAACCAACATAGAAGCCCGTAGAAGAAAAGCCGTTCTCGGTAACGCCTGCAAGGGTCTGTATGCTCTTTCCGATACTGTCTGCCATATCATTGATGAAGTCCAGCTTATAGGCTTCCTGCACCACATAGCCCGTTGCATTACTCAAATACAAACTGATAGTCCAGACAAAGTTGGTAATGCAGTACAGCCCGTATTGTACCGATTTTCCGATACCGTCGAGCCAGTTCCACGGAAGCCACGACCAGCTATTATCGACGAAAAAATCAAGCTGGTAGTTGGAAAGGGGATATTTTGAATAAAGATTTTCTGCGTTTATGGTATCGTCTACAAGCCCCGTCGAATGAGCCACCGTCCCCAAAAGTGAAAGCAGGATAAGGGAGAGTGCCACCACGAACAGAGCCATTTTGAGAAAGTGGAAAATCTTCTTTTTTGTGAACACACCTTTTATCCTTTCTTTCATCACTCCACCTCATTTCTCTGTACGGGCGGTCTGGTATCAAAGGCGTGTAGTAATTCTTCAAAGACTGGGTGTATCTGCACCACACCGACACGCCCGTATAAGTCCTGCAATAAGCATTGTCCGTTCTCCAAATCACGCAAGCGTTTCTGGTTGTTCTCATCGTCCTTGTCGATACCGAAAAACTCTAAGGTCTGCTTTATCTCGTTTATATCCGTGCTTCTAAATGCAAACTTTAAGCCGATATTGTTTTTCAGACTTTCCTTTGACACGTCATAGGCAGACTGGGTAACGAAATAAACGCCTGCCTGCATAGCTCGCCCAGCACGAACCAGCTTATTTGATAAGGTTTCTCCTTGTGCCACATTTAAGAACGCCCACGCTTCGTCTAAATCGACAATCTTAAAAATGCTTCTGTCCGAATGGATAAAATCAAGGGCAAAGGTACTAATCACAATCAGCATAGACACAGACAACAATTCAATGGTCGTGTATTCTTCAAAAGTGGTATCTTTATCTGGCAGTACAAGGTCGGCTACTTGAATGATATTGAGCTGATTATCCAG
>NZ_QUHK01000076.1:0-435 GCF_003479665.1 Blautia sp. AF14-40 | reverse complement strand
ATTGAGCTGGTTATCCAGACTGATAGCATTTTCCACCGTACCGTCTGAAAACAGCAGGTGTGCAAAGTCGTAGTCCGTGAAGCTGTCGATATGGTCTGCGATATTGCGTGAGATAGCGGTATCTTCCTTTCGCAATTCTTCAATAACGTGTAACAGTCCTCTTTTTTCGCCCTGGGTAACGGAACGAACCGCTTTTCGTAATACGGGGAATTTTTCGCCGTCCCTAGAGGAAATACCCGTAAGGAATGTTAAGATGTCGATTGCCAGACTTTCAGCGTCTTTTACATTCTTCATAATCACAAACGGGTCAAGAAGCCCTGCATTGTCCTTATCGCTGGTAAGATTTACGATATTGATTTCATGTGCAATCTCTGGGAGCGTTTCTTTCCAGTTACCACGCTCACTTTTAGGGTCTAACAGAAGTGCTTGACCGCC
>NZ_QUHK01000075.1:2960-3180 GCF_003479665.1 Blautia sp. AF14-40 | reverse complement strand
ACCGCTTACCATGCTGTTTGATTATGTGAAAATTCGTTTTCCCACGCTGGATATACAGCACATCATCAAAGATATATTAAAACTGAATATCAATTATATGCTCCATGAAGATTACGGACATTACAGTTATACGGAGCATTATTCTTTAGGGGACATCTTTATCTATACGTCGGCTGACGAAGAAAAAGGTGTCCTTTTAGAGTTAAAGGGGCGTGGTTGC
>NZ_QUHK01000075.1:0-2950 GCF_003479665.1 Blautia sp. AF14-40 | reverse complement strand
GGTGTCCTTTTAGAGTTAAAGGGGCGTGGTTGCCGACAGTTTGAAAGTTACCTGCTGGCACAACAAAGAAGTTGGTATGACTTTCTCATGGACGCACTCATAGACGGTGGCGTGATGAAGCGTATCGACCTTGCTATCAACGACCATACGGGTATTTTGGATATTCCAGAGCTTGCGGAAAAATGCAGGAAACGGGAATATATCGGAAAGTCCAGAAGTTATAAGTTTTATCAGTCGGGCGAGCTTATCAAGCATAGAGAGGACGACAGAGAATATATGGGACGCACCCTTTATCTTGGTTCGCTAAAATCAGATGTGTATTTCTGTATCTATGAAAAGGACTATGAGCAGTACGTCAAGTTAGGGACACCTCTGGAACAAGCCGACATTATCAATCGGTTTGAGATACGGCTTAGAAATGAACGTGCCTATTATGCAGTACGAGATTTGCTGACCTATTATGACGCAGAGCAGACTACCTTTTCTATCATCAACCAGTATGTGCGGTTTGTTGATGAAGAACCAGACAAGCGAAAAAATGACTGGAAACTCAATGACCGCTGGGCGTGGTTTATCGGCGATAACAGACAGAGCTTGAAGCTGACGACAAAGCCAGAGCCTTACACCTTAGACCGTACATTGCGTTGGGTACAAAGGCAGGTAGCACCGACTTTGAAAATGTTGAAAAAGATTGATAAAGGAAACGGCACAGACTATATGGAAACAATCGAACAGCAAGCAAAGCTCACAGAAAAGCATGAAATGATAATCAAACAGCAGACAACCTCTGCAAAAGATTTGGTGGAAAGTTAGGAGTGATGAAAAATGTGGGAATTAGTCAAAGATTTACTGTTGGTATCTCTTGGAATGGGTATCGGCGTAGTCTTGATGTGTATTTTAAATGTTGGCAAAGAAGCTGACTGTAAAATGAAACAATTAGAAGAAAGTGAGGACAATTAAATGAATTTCGGGCAAAATTTGTATCAATGGTTTTTATCAAACGCACAGAGCTTAGTGCTTATGGCGATTGTGGTTATCGGTATCTACTTAGGTTTCAAGCGTGAGTTTTCCAAACTTATCGGCTTCTTGGTAGTTGCCTTGATTGCTGTCGGCTTGGTATTCAATGCCGGCGGTGTGAAAGATGTACTGTTAGAGCTGTTCAATAAGATTATCGGTGCATAAAATTTTATTGTAGTGCTGATACGGGAATGTTATAATGTGGATATGAAAAAGCTATAAATTGAATTTATGGAGGTATAGTAATGCACAAAACTGTATTGATTGAAGGAATTACCATTGAGAATGTAACAGAAAAAATAAATGAAAAAGTACAAGAAATGGAAAAAGACGGTTTTCAGATTAAAACAATGTCCTTTTGGGGAACTGATAGAGCTGTGTTAGTTTTTAAAAAAGGGCTAAAAGGAAGTTTGCTATAAATTAAATTACTATTTTGCAAATTTTCAGTTTTTTAATTTCATATCCATACACAAAGCAGTTGGTTTTAGAATTGAGGTGTTTTATTATGAATGAGAGAGAAAAAATCATTCGCTTATGGTTCGATATGTGGCTTAAACAGCAAGATTTAGGAATGGATAAAATTTTTACAGAAGATGTGATTTATACTGAAAGCTGGTGTCCTAAATATGAAAATCTTAAAACAGTAAAACATTGGTTTAATGAATGGAATACTCGTGGTAAAGTTATTATTTGGGATATTAAGCAATTCTTTCATAAAGGAAATCAAACTGTTGTAGAATGGTATTTTAAAAATGAAATGAATACGGGAAGTATTGAAGAATTTGATGGTATCTCCTTAATTGAATGGACAGAAGATAACAAAATCAAATCATTAAAAGAATATGGTTGTAATCTGAATAACTATAACCCATATCAATATAGCGATAACCCTCAATTTAGAGATGAAAAAACGAACTGGTTTTAAAACTTAATCAAATTGTATACACACAAAGTAGTTAGTCCTAGGATTGACTGCTTTTTTCTTACCAAAATTTCAGATTGGAGTGATGAAATGAACGATATTTTTAAGGATATGCAGGAAAAAATCGGTTGTGAATACATTTCTGACCTGCCCTCTTACAAGCGTAAGGTATGGCATGAAATGAAACGACTGAACCCTGCCGACTATGAAGAAAGACAGTTAGAAGATTTTTCTAAATATGTGTTTGGTATGTCGTACCAGACCTTAAAAGATGTGATGAAACAACAGAAAGGACGTGAGGAACAATGCAGGAAACAAGGGTGCTGGTGGAAACGAAAGGAACAACTGGCGAAGAAACAATATCATACTGGTTTGAACTGCCGATAGATGTTGCCGAGTTTGAAGAAAAGTTAGGTGTCGGTGCAGAAAGTGGGGATTACCACATTATCGAAAAGCTGTTGCCTTATGCTGATGAAGTCCACGAACATACAAGCGTGTACCAGCTCAACGAATTAGATTTTATGTACCGCCAGCTTTCAAGCGATATGCAGGAAGAATATACAGCACTTCTTACTATATATGAAAATTTAGAAGCACTTTATATTTGTAGGAACGTGATTATGGTTTATCCCGACTGCAAAAGCATGATTGATGTTGCAAGGCAAAAGCTGATGAACGACCCGACATTTAAGCATTTATCCGAGGACTGTCAAGAATACTATTTTGACTTTGAAGCCTACGCTTCTCACTTGCAGGAACACGGAAAATTTTTAGTAACGGAACACGGTATTTTTGAACTGCCAGAGTAGGAAATGAGGTGGTGCTTATGATTGATGATATGGCGGTTTATATTGCTAATCTTGGCAAATACAATGAGGGCTATTTAGTCGGTGCTTGGTTCACGTTTCCCATTGACGAGGAAGATGTGAAAGAAAAAATCGGATTGAATGAAGAGTATGAGGAATACGCAATCCATGATACCGACAACTTTCCCATTGCGATTGGCGAGTA
>NZ_QUHK01000074.1:0-3374 GCF_003479665.1 Blautia sp. AF14-40 | reverse complement strand
AGCCGCTTAAAATCTCCCGAAGTATCAGCGATAGGGTAGACTGTCCCCCTATCAGATTGTCGTGTTTCGGTATCATTTCGGTGTCAGTTCGCCAGTTCTCCCCGGTGTCGTTCCTCCCCTGAATCTCACAGCGGCGTATCGCTCCCTTTGGTACGCTCGTTTCGGTCAGGGTTCCTCCATATCCCTGCCAAAAGTCATGGCGCTACATCGCCAGGGAAGCATATCCCACACAGGCTGGTCATTCGATTGGAATAATCCATCGATGAACTACCTGTATCATAGAACATTTTTGTGCCCTGTGCCGTATGTCCACAAAGTAGGAATCAGGGGTAAAAATCAGAAATTTCCACGATTGCGGAATTGATATGGTATAATCAATTCAACGGTTATATATGTTGTCAAAAAGGGGGAGCTGCTTCAATGAACGGAGCTACTACAATACAGGAACGGCTAAAAGATTTACGATTAAACAAAGGATTAAAACTGGAAGAACTGGCAGAGCAAACGGGTATTTCAAAATCGGCTCTTGGCAGTTATGAAAAAGATGACTATAAGGAAATCAATCATGGCAACCTTATCCTGCTGGCAGATTTTTATGGGGTGTCCCTCGATTATCTCTTTTGCCGGTCAGAGAACAGGACAGAGATCAACACGCCATTAAGGGAGCTGCATTTGAGTGATGAAATGGTGGCACTCCTGAAAAGCGGTCGGATTAACAACCGCCTGCTCTGCGAACTTGCCACCCATAAGGACTTTATCAAGTTTCTTGCGGACATTGAGATTTATGTGGATGGGATTGCCACCATGCAGATTCAGAACCTCAATGCCCTTGTCGATACCGTCCGACATGAAATCATTGAACGGTATCGCCCCGGCGAAGATGACCCGCATTTAAAGGTGCTGCAAGCTGCCCATATCAGTGATGATGAGTATTTCAGCCACATGGTACGGGATGACCTCAATCTCATTATCCGGGATATTCGGGAAGCCCACAAAAAGGACAGCGAGAGCGCACCCCAAACTACCGTTGCCGATGAACTGAAAGAAAATCTGGAAGCAGTCGAAAATTTCAAGGGCAGTCGGGATGAAAAGCTGGTTGTTCTTTACTGCAAGCAGCTTGGTATCAACTATAAAAATCTGTCAGACGAAGAATTTCGCTGGCTGATTCGGATTCTCAAAAAATCAAAGAAAATGGGAACGCCTATCAGCCAGAGGAAAAAACGATAAAGAAAAACCGCTGTTGCATGGTTTGTTAGCTTCCATGTAGCAGCGGTTTGTGCTGTGGTTATTCAGTTAAATTTTCAGAATAACAAGTTGGGATTTTTCTTGTTACTTATTTTTTTTGATTGTGGCGTTTCTTATTCCACAGTGAACCTACCAACATACCGATTGCAGAGATTATTGCTCCGGCTACAATCATTCCCAAGTCAGGGGCATTCAGTTTGTTAAAAGCAATGTTGTTTGCCATTTTGAATGTGCCATATTCAGCAAGCATATACATTACGCCAAAGAAAAGAGTGAATGCCCATTTTCCTTTTCCCCAAAAGTTATTTTTACCAATAACAATAGATACAATAAATGTGGATATAGGAAGAATAAACCAAAGAAACATCAAACTGTAACCCATAGCGTCACTTCCACTTGTAAAAAACCAGAACACTATCATTGCAAACGCCCAAATCAAGAGATAGGAGAGAATCGTAATAATCTTGTTTCTGTTGGCATTGCTTTTCACAACATTCGTACTTTCTTCAAGATAATCATAATAGCTTTTCATTTTTTGTTCTCCTTTCAATAGATAGTCAAGAGAGACATCGTAGCATTCGCTCATTTTAATGACGCTGATAATATCTGGATAGGATTTTTCATTTTCCCAATTTGAGATGGTCTGACGACTCACACCCAACAATTCGGCAACCTGTTCTTGCGTCAGCTTTTTTTCAATTCGGGCTGCCTTGATTTTGCATCCAATATCATGCTCCATGCCACTATACCTCCTTGCACTTTTATTGTAGGAAAAACACCCACTATTGTCTACAAAATAGCTTTGACATCACTTATTATGAGTGTCAAAATCCTTTTACATCTGCCAAATTCAAATTTACCTATTTCAAATCAAAGAGGGAGTTTTCATAGTCCTTTACATAGTATCGTACATTTTTACGCCCTTTTTGAATGATGGTGTGTCCTTCTGCTTCTAATTTTTCTTTTTGTGCTTCAATACCATTTGGGTATTTAGCATTTAGTTCTCCGTTTGCTTTCAATGTTCTCCAATAAGGCGTTTCATCTTCTGAACGCTGATAACTCGCCCATGCCACAATAGAAACAAAAATTCCTGCTGTAATCGGTTCTGTAAAATCTGCACTACTTAACTCCGCAAAGTATTCTCGTATTTTCCCGACGGTAATCACTTTACCATACGGAATTTTTTTCATTACTTTGTCATAGTCGATTGGCGGTGCAAAATACATTTTACTGCCACCATATTTTTCAATACTTTTCTGGTCTGTAATGATTTGAAATTTTGGCATATCCTTATTGTCGTGCAACATAGCATTAAAATCTTTCTTATCTTCGTTTGCCATTTCTGCCACCTCCTGCTTTAAGAATAATCTGTTTGTCATTTCTATGCAATGAGGCTGTTTGAAAAAACTTGACAACTTCATATTTGCTTAACTCTTAACATATCATTACGAATAAATCATCTCATGCAAAACAATTTCTTCTGCCCGGTTGTGAATGTTATTGCAACGCTGCACCCATTCCATTTGATGGGTACGCTTCAATTCCTCGGTTACGCCCTCGGCAGTTTTCATCTGTTCCATGATGATGTCTAACCGTTCCTGTGCCTGTTCGTTCAGGTCTGCAAGATATGTCCATAACTCCCCGGTCAATATCAATGTGTTCAATCTGGCTGGGTGGACTTCTCTTAAATATTCCTGATGTAGCCGTCCATACTTCCCAATGGGGCGGTGTTCCTCCGGCAGTTTCAAATCCGGGATGTAGTAATCTCCGACAAGGATATAATCAATTCCGTTTTCCGTTATTCTTGGTTTCAATTTGTTCATATTTTTAATCTCCTCATTCTGGTTTTGCAAGTCTGACTCTCCAGAAATATTGGTAAATCATTGGTAAAATTGAGAATGGAACACAAGAAATGCTATTTATAGAAGTATTTAAGACGATTTGAGACTTTTCATTCTGAACAGAAAATCCTGCCGTGGCAAATAAAGAGTACTTTTATCATTGTTGCATAACCTCGCATTTCTTAGTTTTTCTTGGTTTTTCGGGCTTTGTAAGCCTTTGTAAATTTTTGCTTTCTGGCATAACCTGGTTTGAGCTTTTCACCCTTGTTTTATATATAACAGTTGTTG
>NZ_QUHK01000073.1:0-3434 GCF_003479665.1 Blautia sp. AF14-40 | reverse complement strand
GTCCCTGCCGTAAAGATGTTCCATGAGATACCCAAAATCATTGATTTCCAAGCGACGCACCTTGAAACGACGGGAGATTTTATTTTCCAATAACTTTTCCATTTTCATGTAACGGTTGATTTCATCATTCGGCATGGAAACAAAATCATTCATCAGCGTATGGTTCACTTCATGGAGAAATTCTGTGAACGTCAGCCACGCCGATTTTTTGATGTTCTTCAGATTGAGCTGTTCTTCTGTAACCATGAGCTTAAAGCCAAGAAAAAAGCGGTAGTCCACTTGATTGTCCCCAATCATAGATACTAACGCTTCGGTCTGTTCGTCTATTTTCTGGCAGGCAACTTCCTTTAATTTTCCAGTTACCAGTTTCTTTGACTGCTCCTGCATACTTCGGATTGAGCTTTCTGTGGCAATCTGCAAGGCATGAATTTTACCCTCACGGGACTGTGCGATAAGCTGGCGAAAGCTGTCATGCACGATAAATTTCTGCTCTGCGGATAGAAAAGAATAGTTGTACGGTATCAGCTCATAGTAAGCGAACACCTCATTGTCCTTGTTCCAGACAAGGTTATTGTCAATATATTTTATCGGGAACATAGTTCACACTCCTTACTGCCGTGATTGTTTCATTCAATATCTGCTTATGCAGTTTTACGGCTTTTCCTGCATAAGTGATTTTCGGTCGCAACGCATAAGTTATCTGTGATTTCAAAAAGCTGTACGGCTTCTTTCCGTCAAAGGTTTTCTGCGACATAAACCAAGTGAGAGCAACGGGAATACCAAAGTATTTGAGAAATGCTCCCTCAATCATGGAAAGTGGGGGAATATCCCCAAACAGAATGATGATAAATTCCGTAATCACAAACCATGTAATCTGTGTAAAAGTAACGGGAAAGGGTAAGTTAAAGTCATTGATTGCATACAAGACTTTTTCCACGTTCCAGATACCCGTGTAGCTTTTAATCTTTTTCAAGTTCTTTCAGCTCCTTTCAAAATAGAAAAGGACAGCCATTTTCAGACTGTCCCTTAAAGAGAAATACGCTGTCAGTAGCAACAATGCTTGTCGCTGATCTTCCAGCGTTAATATGGTATCTCGCACATACCTCGGCTTGTTTCAATAAAGCAACCGCCCATATCCAAATCTCGCCCGTAGGCTTCATAGTCAATGTAATTCTGTAAGCTGGGTGGAATGTCCCCAAGTGCCTGCAATTCGTCTATGTAGTAGTAGGCAACATCTGTCATGGTTTCACAGTCGGGATAATAGTAAATATCGTCCTTATGTTCCACGACTTCTTCCAGCGTCCCATAGTGGCTGATAAATTCGTCCAGACACTCTACAATATAGTCGGGAAGTTCCTCTATCATTTCATACATCTCATTGAGTTCTTCAATGGAAACATACTCGCCAATCGCAATGGGAAAGTTGTCGGTATCATGGATAGCGTATTCCTCATACTGTTCATTCAAGCCGATTTTTTCTTTCACATCTTCCTCGTCAATGGGGAACGTGAACCAAGCACCGACTAAATAGCCCTCATTGTATTTGCCAAGATTAGCAATATAAACCGCCATATCATCAATCATAAGCACCACCTCATTTCCTACTCTGGCAGTTCAAAGATACCGTGTTCTGTTACTAAAAATTTCCCGTGTTCCTGCAAGTGAGAAGCGTAGGCTTCAAAGTCAAAGTAGTATTCTTGACAGTCCTCGGATAAATGCTTGAACATCGGGTCGTTCATCAGCTTTTGCCTTGCAACATCTATCATGCTTTTACAGTCGGGATAAACAATAATCACGTTCCTGCAAATATAAAGTGCTTCTAAATTTTCAAACACCGTAAGTAGTGATACATATTCTTCCTGCATATCACTTGAAAGCTGGCGGTACATAAAATCTAATTCGTTGAGCTGGTACACGCTGGTGTGTTCGTGGACTTCATCAGCATAAGGCAACACCTTTTCGATAATACGATAATCCCCACTTTCTGCACCGATACCTAACTTTTCTTCAAACTCGGCAACATCTATCGGCAGGTCGAACCAGTATGATATTGTTTCTTCGCCAGTTGTTCCTCTCGTTTCCACCAGCACCCTTGTTTCCTGCATTGTTCCTCACGTCCTTTCTGTTGCTTCATCACATCTTTTAAGCTCTGGTACGACATACCAAACACATACTTTGAAAAATCTTCTAACTGTTTTATATCATAATTCGTAAGCGGTAATCGCTTCATTTCATGCCACACTTTACGCTTGTAAGAGGGCAGGTTAGAAATATAATCACAGCCGACGTTTGCCTGCATATCCTTAAAAATATCGCTCATTTCATCACTCCAATCTGATTTTAGGTAAGAAAAAAGCAGTCAATCCTAAGACTAACTGCTTTATGTATATGGATATAATTTGATTAAGTTTTAAAACCAGTTTGTTTTTTCATCTCTAAATTGAGGGTTATCGCTGTGTTGATATGGATTATAGTTATTCAGATTGCAACCATATTCTTTTAATGATTTGATTTTGTTATCTTCTGTCCATTCAATTAAGGAAATACCGTCAAATTCTTCAACGCTTCCCGTATTCATTTCATTTTTAAAATACCATTCTACGACAGTTTGATTTTCTTTATGAAAGAACTGTTTAATATCCCAAATAATGACTTTACCACGAGTATTCCATTCATTAAACCAATGTTTTACTGTTTTAAGATTTTCATATTTAGGACACCAGCTTTCCGTATAAACAACATCTTCTGTAAAAATTTTATCTATTCCTAAGTCTTGCTGTTTCAACCACATATCAAACCATAAACGAATAATTTTTTCTCTCTCATTCAAAATAGAACACCTCGATTACTTCTTTTTTCACATTATAGCACCCATACATCAGCCCCACAATAAAATTTTATGCACCGATAATCTTATTGAACAGCTCTAACAGTACATCTTTCACACCGCCGGCATTGAATACCAAGCCGACAGCAATCAAGGCAACTACCAAGAAACCGATAAGTTTTGAAAACTCACGCTTGAACCCTAAGTAGATACCGATAACCACAATCGACATAAGCACTAAGCTCTGTGCGTTGCTTAAAAACCATTGATACAAATTTTGCCCGAAATTCATGTTATTTGTCCTCGCTTTCTTTTAATTTCTTCATTTCATAGTCAGCTCCTTTGCCAACACTTAAAATACACATCAAGGCTACGCCGATACCCGTTCCAACAGATACCAGCAGGAAGTCTTTCAATAATTCCCACATTTTTTCATCACTCCTAACTTTCTACTAAATCTTTTGCAGGGGTCGTCTGCTGTTTGATTATCATTTCATGCTTTTCTGTGAGCTTTGCCTGCTGTTCGATAGTTTTCATGTAGTCTGTTCCGTTTCCCTTATCAATCCTTTTCAGCATTTTCAAGGTCGGTGCTACCTGCCGTTGTACC
>NZ_QUHK01000072.1:0-3439 GCF_003479665.1 Blautia sp. AF14-40 | reverse complement strand
TCTGTGTAAAAGTAACGGGAAAGGGTAAGTTAAAGTCATTGATTGCATACAAGACTTTTTCCACGTTCCAGATACCCGTGTAGCTTTTAATCTTTTTCAAGTTCTTTCAGCTCCTTTCAAAATAGAAAAGGACAGCCATTTTCAGACTGTCCCTTAAAAGAGAAATACGCTGTCAGTAGCAACAATGCTTGTCGCTGATCTTCCAGCGTTAGTATGGTATCTCGCACATACCCCGGCTTGTTTCAATAAAGCAACCGCCCATATCCAAATCTCGCCCGTAGGCTTCATAGTCAATATAGTTCTGTAAGCTGGGTGGAATATCTCCTAGTGCCTGCAATTCGTCTATGTAGTAGTAGGCAACGTCTGTCATGGTTTCACAGTCGGGATAATAATAAATATCGTCCTTATGTTCCACGACTTCTTCCAGCGTCCCGTAGTGGCTGATAAATTCGTCCAGACATTCTACGATATAGTCGGGAAGTTCCTCTATCATTTCATACATCTCATTGAGTTCTTCAATGGAAACATACTCGCCAATCGCAATCGGAAAGTTGTCGGTATCATGGATAGCGTATTCCTCATACTGCTCATTCAAGCCGATTTTTTCTTTTACATCTTCCTCGTCAATGGGAAATGTGAACCAAGCACCGACTAAATAGCCCTCATTGTATTTGCCAAGATTAGCAATGTAAACCGCCATATCATCAATCATAAGCACCACCTCTTTTCCTACTCTGGGAGTTCAAAGATACCGTGTTCCGTTACTAAGAATTTCCCGTGTTCCTGCAAGTGAGAAGCGTAGGCTTCAAAGTCAAAGTAATATTCTTGACAGTCCTCGGACAAATGTTTAAATGTCGGGTCGTTCATCAGCTTTTGCCTTGCAACATCTATCATGCTTTTGCAGTCTGGATAAACGGTAATCACGTTCCTGCAAATATAAACTGCTTCTAAATTCTCAAATACCGTAAGTAGTGATACATATTCTTCCTGCATATCACTTGAAAGCTGGCGGTACATAAAATCTAATTCGTTGAGCTGATACACGCTGGTATGTTCGTGAACTTCATCAGCATAAGGCAACACCTTTTCGATAATGCGGTACTCTTGACTTTCCGCACCGACACCTAACTTTTCTTCAAATTCTGAAACATCTATCGGCAGGTCGAACCAGTATGACGTTGTTTCTTCGCCAGTTGTTCCTCTCGTTTCCACCAGCACCCTTGTTTCCTGCATTGTTCCTCACGTCCTTTCTGTTGTTTCATCACATCTTTTAAGGTCTGGTACGACATACCAAACACATATTTAGAAAAATCTTCTAACTGTCTTTCTTCATAGTCGGCAGGGTTCAGTCGTTTCATTTCCTGCCACACCTTACGCTTGTAAGAGGGCAGGTCGGAAATGTATTCACAGCCAACTTTTGCCTGCATATCCTTAAAAATATCGTTCATTTCATCACTCCAATCTGAAATTTTGGTAAGAAAAAAGCAGTCAATCCTAAGACTAACTGCTTTGTGTATAGGTGTATAAAATTATCATATTTTCCTAATGATTTATAACTGTTTATCAAAATACATAATTGCAATCAGTTCAAGCAAATTACGCAAACCAATAAAAAGTTCTCCAAAAAGAATTACTCGGTCAAGTGTAAACATAATTTGAATATCTATAAATAATGGTACTGATGTTGCAATCGCTAATAATATAATCAATGTCCAATTTGCTATATTAGCAGACTGATTTGCTTTTAGCTGTATCGTCAACCAGCGTTCATCACCCTTATATTCAACTTGCTTTTTTGCTTTCAATATATAAAGCCACAACGTTGCTCCTAATGCTAAAACAAGAAAAATCAAGATAATAATTTGCTCATTCATACTATTTGTCCTCCCTATGCTCGAAAACTTCACCAATAGAAACACCAAATACTTCTGCAATTTTAAATGCCAATTCTAATGACGGAGTATATTTATATTTTTCTATTGATATAACTGCTTGTCGTGAAATTCCAACTTTTTCAGCTAAATCTGCTTGTGTCCAGTCCCTTTCAGCACGTAAAACTTTAATTCTGTTCCATATCAAAGTTATCGCTCCTCTCCAAAATATAATGTACTGATTACTTTTAATGTAATGTATTCATTACATTTTGTCAACACAAGAATACATATAGAATTATGATTTAAAGCAAATTTTCAATTTTTATTTTTTAAATTTCTGTTCTAACATTCATAATTGATAATACAATATAAATCCTATGCACCGATAATCTTATTGAATAGCTCTAACAGTACATCTTTCACACCGCCAGCGTTGAATACCAAGCCGACAGCAATCAAGGCAACTACCAAGAAGCCGATAAGTTTGGAAAACTCACGCTTGAAACCTAAGTAGATACCGATAACCACAATCGCCATAAGCACTAAGCTCTGTGCATTGCTTAAAAACCAAGTGTATAAATTTTGTCCGAAATTCATTTAATTGTCCTCACTTTCTTTTAATTGTTTCATTTCACAGTCAGCTTCTTTGCCGACATTCAAAATACACATCAAGACTACGCCGATACCCATTCCTATAGATACCAGCAGGAAGTCTTTTAATAATACCCACATTTTTTATCACTCCTAACTTTCTACTAAATCTTTTGCAGTGGTCGTCTGCTGTTTGATTATCATTTCATGCTTTTCTGTGAGCTTTGCCTGCTGTTCGATTGTTTCCATGTATTCTGTACCGTTTCCTTTATCAATCTTTTTCGGCATTTTCAAGGTCGGTGCTACCTGCCGTTGTACCCAACGCAATGTGCGGTCTAAAGTATAAGGCTCTGGCTTTGTCGTCAGCTTCAAGCTCTGTCTGTTATCGCCAATAAACCAAGCCCAACGGTCATTGAGTTTCCAGTCATTTTTGCGTTTGTCTGGTTCTTCATCAACAAACCGAACATACTGGTTGATGATAGAAAAAGCGGTCTGTTCTGCGTCATAATAGGTCAGCAAATCTCGTACTGCATAATAGGCACGTTCATTTCTAAGCCGTAAATCAAAACGGTTGATAATATCGGCTTCTTCAAGCGGTGTCCCTAACTTGACGTACTGCTCATAGTCCTTTTCATAGATACAGAAATACACATCTGATTTCAGCGAACCAAGATAAAGGGTACGCCCCATATATTCTCTGTCGTCCTCTCTGTGCTTGATAAGCTCGCCCGACTGGTAAAACTTATAGCTTCTGGACTTTCCAATATATTCCCGTTTCCTGCATTTTTCCGCAAGCTCTGGAATATCCAAAATACCCGTATGGTCGTTGATAGCAAGGTCGATACGCTTCATCACGCCACCGTCTACGAGTGCGTCCATGAAGAAGTCATACCAGCTTCTTTGCTGTGCCAGCAGGTAACTTTCAAACTGCCTGCAACCACGCCCCTTTAACTCTAAAAGGACACCTTTTTCTT
>NZ_QUHK01000071.1:1635-3470 GCF_003479665.1 Blautia sp. AF14-40 | reverse complement strand
GTTCCCTGGAGGTCGTGAACGGGTGATTATTCATCGCTTACTTATCAAATACGACAGAGTATTTGGAAAAGTTCAAGCTAAGTAAATATATGCAAGCAGATTGTAAGGGGGTTTTCAGTGGGATTAAAGATTGCTTCAAGCTGAAGCAACAAGTCTTATTTATAGGTACACCATGTCAATGTGATGCGGCAAGAAAATTAGCTGGTGAAAGATACGGAGATTTTTTAACTACGGTTGAATTAATCTGCCATGGTGTCCCATCCCAGAAGATTTTTAAAGAATATGTGAATGATGTAATTGCAAGTAATAAAGTAATAGATAAACTTCTCTTTCGAACAGAATTAGGAGAGGAATTAGTTCTTTATTCTCAAAATAAAGTAATATGGAAAAGACGATCATTTCAGGACGATTATCTAACAGCATTTCAAGAAGGCATTCTCAGTAACGAGAAATGTTATCAGTGCCCATATGCTACTCCAAATCGTGGATCTGATTTAACAATTGGAGATTTTTGGGGGATAGGTGAAGTTCGGTCTTTCAGCAGACCACAATGTAGGGTATCAGTATTATTAGTGAATACTGAAAAGGGAAAACAACTTTTGGAATTATGTGATGGGTTGTACCTAGAAGAACGTGATAATTGCGAAGCAGTTAATGGTAATGGGCAATTAAAAGGACCCGCTAAAAAATCCGCTAAGTATGAATTGTTTTGGAATGTATACAGACGAAAAGGAATTAAGTCGGCAATGGACTGTACAGTACACAGAAAAACAAATTATGCATACTTAAAAGATAAGTACTGGGGAGGGATAAAAAGATCTATAAAAAGAGTGCTTGTAAAGACAGGAGTAATGAGATAAAACAATGAATAAAATATTGAAAAAGTATAATGATATTCCGATTGCTGCTAAAGCAGCATTGTGGTTTGTGTTTTGTAATGTTCTTCAGAAATGCGTGGCATTAATTACAACTCCAGTTTTTACGAGACTAATGACACCAGATCAGTATGGACAATTTAGTATATACAATTCATGGCTTCAAATATTTACAATTATTACAACGTTGAGGCTGAATTGGGGCGTTTTCAACAAGGGAATGAGTAAATATAAAGAGGATAGAGATGTTTATACAGTTACGATGCAGACTATTACAACAGTCTTAACGTTGATAACTTTTGTATTATACATCATTTTTAGGGATTTTATCAATTCCATTGTTGAATTACCAACGTTTATTATGATTGCAATATTTGCAGAATTATTAGTAACACCTGCCATAGATTTTTGGACAATCAGAAAGAGATATGAGTATATTTACGTCCCAGTAGTCATTCGGTCTATTTTACTGGTTGTAGCAAACGCTTTATTAGGGGTAGTGGCGGTACTTATAAGTGATGAAAAGGGATATGCGCGTATATTATCGTGTGTGTTCGTAAATATAATATTTGGCTCAGTGTTATATGTGTATAACATTATAAAAGCTAAAAGAATTTTTTACAAGCCCTATGCCGTTTTTGCAATTAAATTTAATATACCACTATTGTTACATTATTTGTCCCAGTATATATTGGATCAATTTGATAGAGTGATGATTCAGAAGATGGTTGGAATGGCATCAGCTGGCATTTATAGTGTTGCATACAATGCGGCTGCTGTACTGCGAATTGTAACCCAAAGTGTTAATAATGCGTTTATACCATGGCAATATGAAAAATTAGAAGAAAAAAAATTTAAAGAAGTTGATAATATGTCATGCGTTATATGTTCAATTGTTTCTGTTTGTGCAATGCTTTTTTGTTGTCTTGCACCTGAAATGATGTCTGTTTTAGCTGGTAA
>NZ_QUHK01000071.1:0-1625 GCF_003479665.1 Blautia sp. AF14-40 | reverse complement strand
CTGAAATGATGTCTGTTTTAGCTGGTAAAAAATATATAGAAGCAGTATATTGTATTCCTCCGATTATTATTGGACTTCAGTTTTCTTTTATGTATTCATTGTTTGCAAATGTTGAATTTTTTTACGAAGAAAACAAGTATACAATGTATATTTCAATGGCCGGAGCGGTAATAAATGTTGTATTAAATTATTTTGGAATTAAGTATTTTGGTTTTATTGCAGCTGCATATACAACAGCAATTTGCTTTGCTGCTTTTACATACTTTCATTATACCTATATGTCAAAACGTGTAAAAGAAAAGGAAAATATTGATGTGTTCTTTAATGGAAAAAGGTATTTTCTTATTGGTTTTGTAACTTCCGTATTATGTTTATCGGTCATGCTATTATACGGATATCCCTTAATTCGCTATATAATTATTGCTGTTGCGATTCTGATTGGATGGTTCTTTAAAAATAAAATATCAATGATTTGGCGTACTATAAAAAGAAAATAATAAGGTAAATGGTGAGTTATGGAAGAAAAAATAGTTTTGTATATAGAAAAGGCTCAATGTTGTGGCTGTTCTGCCTGTTATAGTGTATGTCCGGCTAATGCAATTACTATGGTTCCAGACGAAGAAGGATTCTTGTATCCTGAAATTGACTTTTGTAAATGTATCGGGTGTAAAAAATGCATTAAAACTTGTGTTTTTAAAACGAATCAAGCAGAAAAAGGTTTTTAATCTATCAATTATATTACACGGAAGGAAAATAGAAAATGTTTAGTTCACCACAAGTTTATGGCGTAAAACACAAAGATGAATCTATTAGACTAGAGTCGCGATCAGGAGGCTTTTTTACCGCAATATCAGATTATGTATTAGAAAATAATGGTGTTGTATATGGATGTAGTTTAAATGGTGATAACAGTAAGGCGCAACATTGCAGAGCTACAACGAAAACAGAGCGCGATAAAATGCGAGGTTCTAAATATATTCAAAGTGAGATTGGAGATTGCTATAAGCGTGTTAGGGATGATTTAAAGGATGGATATACAGTACTTTTTTCTGGAACGTCTTGTCAAATCGCAGCTTTAAAAGCAGTTTTACAAAAGGATTATTCTAATTTAATTTTGGTAGATATAATATGCCATGGAGTACCGAGTCCAAAAGTATGGAAAGATTATTTAGAGTGGGCGGAGCAGAAATATAAGTCAAAATGTATAGGGGTTGATTTTAGAAACAAAAAAAAGTTTGGATGGGCGGCACATAAAGAAACGTTACAGTTAAAAGACTATAGAGGAAAAGTTAAGTGCTTTCATAGTGAAGTATTTAAAAATATGTTCTATTCCCATTATACTATTAGGCCAAGTTGCTATAAATGTCCCTATAAGGATATTATGCATCCTGCAGATATAACAATTGCTGATTTTTGGAAAATAGATAGTGCAATTCCGGGATTTAATGATGATAAAGGCGTTTCCTTGGTTTTAATTAATAATGAAAAAGGCGAAAAAGTTTTTGACTTGATAAAAAAAGATTTAATCTACCAAACTAGTACAGTAGAAAAATGTATGATGTCTACTATGCAAAGACCATTTTCAAAGCCAGAGGATAGAGAAGAATTTTGGGATTCATATTTAA
>NZ_QUHK01000070.1:0-3571 GCF_003479665.1 Blautia sp. AF14-40 | reverse complement strand
AACAGGCAGCCCCCGCACAGGAGCAGCCGGAACAGGAAGCCTCACAGGACAAAGACACCTTTTCCATTTTTCAGATAAAAGGCGGGGACGAAACAAGGGACTTGCGCTTTGAACCTTACGACCGTCTGACTGCCACAGGATACCGGGTAGACCCGAAAAACTATGCGCTTGTCTATTCCGCAGAGCTTACGCCGGGGACTTCCCTTGAAGATATTTACACCCGCTTTAATATCGACCACCCGAAAGATTTTAAGGGACATAGCCTTTCTGTTTCTGACGTGGTGGTGCTTCATCAGAACGGGCAGGACACCGCCCACTATGTAGACAGCTTTGGTTATAAGGAAGTGCCGGAGTTTTTCAAGGAGCAGGAAAAAGCCCTCATTCCCGATGACTTGGAAACGGGCGAAACAATCAAAACACCGAGGGGGACTTTCTATGTAACCGCCATGAGCCGCGAGCAAATGGAAGCTGCCGGATATGGATTACACCACCAGTCCGACGACGGAAAATATCTGATTATGGGGAACGGTACAAGGGCTTTTGCTGTTCCCGTTCAGCCGGAAAACTATCTGAAAGCTGCCGAGCAGACCACCGAGCAAAACTACAACATGATTGACGGGCAGATAAACAACACCCCGACCGTTGCAGAACTGGAAGCAAAGGTAAAGGCAGGAGAAACCATTTCCCTTGTTGACCTTGCGGAAGCTGTCAAGGCTGATAAGGAACGCGGAAAGGCAGCAAAAACGGAAAAGAAGCCCTCTATCCGGGCGCAGCTTAAAGCAGATAAAGAAAAGACCGCACAGAAAAAAGCGACAAAATCAAAAAATCACGAATTGGAGGTATGAGCATGATTAGACTGACCGTTGAAGAAACAAACCTGTTGAGCATTTACAATGAGGGCGGCAAGCGCGGGCTTATAGAGAACATCAACGCTGCGCTGCCGTTCATGGACGAGGATATGCGGGAACTGGCGAAGCGCACCCTTGCAAAAATCGCACCTCTGACAGAAAATGAGTATGCGGAGCTTGCTATTTTCGCCGCTGATGAGGTATGACCGGGGGTAAGCGGCTTACGCCGCCCCAAAGCCGAAAAGTCAACAACCTTGTAAAAAAGGAGTGCTGCAACTGCGATAACGGACACTGTATTTTACTGGACGACGGGGAGGAATGTGTCTGCCCGCAGCTTATTTCCTATTCGCTTCTATGCGAATGGTTTCAGACTGCCGTACTTCCTCTTGATAAGCTGCTGTATGCAGAGCTTTTCAAGACCGAGGATAAAAAGCGTTGTACCGAGTGCGGAGCTTCTTTTGCGTCCACCTCTAACAGCGTCAAATACTGCCCGGACTGCCGGAAACGTATTACGAAAAGACAGGCAGCGGAGCGCATGAGGAAACGCCGCGCCCTTGTTACGCAATAAGGGCGAAAAAGAGCTTGATTTACAGGGCTTTCCGAGCGTGAAAATCACTTAGGCGATACAGAATACCTTTTCCCCTCAAAACGGTGTTCTACTGCGTAACATATCAAAATCAGCACCCACCAAAAACAAGACGCGGGAGGTCATTACTGACTTTCCGCGTCTTGTTTTTTCGTTATAGAGGTAATGTACCTAACAATGCAATTATACCAGAGGCTATTAGGCTTCCACTTGCACCAACAGCTAAGTCTTTAAGAATACGCAAGGACTTTTTCACAATACCTACATCTTCTTTGTTTTCGGCTGCTTTAATTGTATCTTCAATAATCGCTTTTACATTTTCAGAATTTTCTTTGAAAGTTGTTTGGAATTGGGGAAAATCAATATATTCTTTTATCTCTTTTAACACTTCAAGAGCCTTATCATAATTAAAGGTTTGAGAATTGGTCATCTCTTGCATAGCACCATCGGAGTTTTGCTGTATTTGTATTCCATTAGCGTTATCTCCTATGACTATTGTTGCTCCTTTTTCTCCAGCTTCTTTCAATGCAGCGACTAATTCGTTATGTCTGCGTAATTCTTCGGCTTCTTTTTCTTCTTTCGCTTTTTGAATACTTCTAATAGTTTGTTCCTGTCCCCTTTGCATTCTCGCCATATGGTCTTGTATTGGGTTTACATGTTGCACGGTTTTTGTCAAATCCAAACTAAATTTTGATAAATCAATATCTTTGAAGTCTGCCATAACTAAAGTATCCTTTCATCTCATTAGTGATACAAAAAATTATACTATAAATTTGCAAAGAAATCCACCATAGAGAACTATCTGTGCTTCGCCGTTTCTTTAACCCGTTCCTGTTCTTTGCCCTGCCGCAAAATACTGTCTATGTTCTGTTTGATAATGTCGTATTCCTCGACCTGTTTTTTGAGCTTTCCATAATCAGCGTAAAGGGCTTCTTTCTGCGCTTGGAGCTTCCCGTATTCTTCCTGCATGGCGGCAAGGTTAGGAAGTTTAGTAACGCCCGCCGCTTTCAGTGTCTTTACTGCTGCTTCGTGGAGTATCAGACTGCTTTCCTGCTTTGCCCGGTACGCGTCCTTATCCTTTGCCCTGCGGTATGCTTCATAAACAGGCTTTGTCTTTTGGTAGGTGGTAACGTGCTTCATCAGCACTGCCATGTCTGCAAGATGCTTCTCCACGCTCTTTAATGCGTCTGCTGTCTTTACATTTTCCGCATTTATTTCCTCAATCCGGCTGACTAAATCTGCGTACTGCTCAATCTTATGTTCCGTCAAGAAATTCATAGTCTTTGCAGCCAGTTTCAGATTATGGATTTTCGCCCACTGTTCATAGCCCCGGCTCTCTTGTGCCTTGATACTACTTTCAATGTCGATAAGCAGCGATACGCCGCGCTGCTCTTTGGGAGCTTTCGTCGCCTTTGTGCGCTTGCCCTCTATCCGTTCTCTTATGGCTTCTTCTGTATAATCTACACCGAGAGTTTTTAAGCGGGTAAAGCGTTCCTGTCCGGGAGCGCGGCAGGAGATATATTTTCCCGGCTTTATCTCATAACCCGCTGCCTGTAACCGCTGCAACAATTCTTCAAAACTTGCTACTTGGGGGATAAGCGTATCAACGGCAATTTTCAGCTTGCCTTTCCAATTTGTACCGACCTTTTCCGCTTGATATTCTGCATAGTTTTTTCCCTTGCTGCCTTTGCCCGGAACGACAACAGACAGCCCGTTTTCCCGGCACAGCTTATCGCTCATGTTCCGTATGCCGTAGTAACTGCGTTTGTTGGAATTGTACTTATGGTAGTCAACAAAATTGACTGCACAAAAAATGATATGGTTATGGATATGCCCTTTGTCTATGTGGGTAGTCAAGATGTATTCATGCTGTCCCTTTGTTACCGCGTCGGCAAGCTGCTTTCCGATTTCGTGGGCTTTCTCATAATCTACTTCTCCCGGTTCAAAGGACTGTATCAAATGGTGGGCGAGATTGTTCCCTTTCTCAATAGCTTGTGCAAGCGTAAATCCGAACTCAATGTCTGCTGTTTCATAGCTGCACCCAAAGGAGGACACAAGCATTTTCCCGTCTGTTTTATCCGGGTTTTGGATATAGTCAAGGGCTTTGCTCAACGTGCTTTTAATAGGCTTAATCTTT
>NZ_QUHK01000007.1:158441-160656 GCF_003479665.1 Blautia sp. AF14-40 | reverse complement strand
CAGTCCATCCCGGTCCTCTCGTACTAAGGACAGCTCCTCTCAAATATCCTACGCCCACGCCGGATAGGGACCGAACTGTCTCACGACGTTCTGAACCCAGCTCGCGTACCGCTTTAATGGGCGAACAGCCCAACCCTTGGGACCTACTACAGCCCCAGGATGCGATGAGCCGACATCGAGGTGCCAAACCACTCCGTCGATGTGAACTCTTGGGAGTGATAAGCCTGTTATCCCCAGGGTAGCTTTTATCCGTTGAGCGATGGCATTCCCACTTAATACCACCGGATCACTAAGTCCTACTTTCGTACCTGCTCCACCCGTCGGTGTCGCAGTCAAGCTCCCTTCTGCCTTTGCACTCTTCGAATGGTTTCCGACCATTCTGAGGGAACCTTTGAGCGCCTCCGATACCCTTTCGGAGGCGACCGCCCCAGTCAAACTCCCCGTCTGGCATTGTCCCCCGGCCTGATAAAGGCCGCTGGTTAGAAGCCCAGCAGCACAAGGGTGGTATCCCAACAATGGCTCCCCTGAAACTGGCGTTCCAGGTTCACAGCCTCCCCCCTATCCTGTACATGTACTGCCGGACCCCAGTACCAAACTGGAGTAAAGCTCCATGGGGTCTTTCCGTCCTGGCGCGGGTAACCAGCATCTTCACTGGTACTTCAATTTCACCGGATGCATTGTCGAGACAGCGCTCAAATCATTACGCCTTTCGTGCGGGTCGGAACTTACCCGACAAGGAATTTCGCTACCTTAGGACCGTTATAGTTACGGCCGCCGTTTACTGGGGCTTAAATTCAAAGCTTCGCTTGCGCTAACCTCTCCTCTTAACCTTCCAGCACCGGGCAGGCGTCAGCCCATATACCTCACCTTACGGTTTTGCATAGACCTGTGTTTTTGCTAAACAGTTGCTTGAGCCTATTCTCTGCGGCCAACTCTCGTTGGCACCCCTTCTCCCGAAGTTACGGGGTCATTTTGCCGAGTTCCTTAACAATGCTTCTTCCGCCGGCCTTAGGATTCTCTCCTCATCCACCTGTGTCGGTTTACGGTACGGGTATCTTAAAAACAATAGCGGCTTTTCTTGATTCATGGCTCACACACTTCCCTACTCTAGTTCGGTCCGCATCACGCCTTTGGATTGCCACACGGATTTTCCTATGTGACTCCTCCTTCGCTTGCACGCGGCTTTCCGTTCCGCGCCTGTGCTCTCCACAAATGTCCCCACAGTTCTGTTTTAAGATAGTGCAGGAATCTCAACCTGCTGTCCATCGGATACGCATTTCTGCCTCTCCTTAGGCCCCGACTTACCCAGGGCAGATCAGCTTTACCCTGGAAACCTTGGATATTCGGCCGAGAGGATTCCCACCTCTCTCTCGCTACTCATTCCGGCATTCTCTCTTCCTGGCACTCCACAGCTCCTTCCGGTACTGCTTCTTCGCGCCAGTAATGCTCCTCTACCATATCCTTACGGATATCCTGTGCTTCGGTGTCGTGTTTCAGCCCCGGACATTTTCGGCGCAGGACCTCTCGACTAGTGAGCTATTACGCACTCTTTGAATGTGTGGCTGCTTCTGAGCCAACATCCTAGTTGTCTTCGAAATCCCACATCCTTTTCCACTTAACACGTACTTTGGGACCTTAGCAGCAGGTCTGGGCTCTTTCCCTTTTGACTGCCCAACTTATCTCGTGCAGTCTGACTCCCGATGAGCATCTTTACGGCATTCGGAGTTTGATATCCCTTGGTAAGCTTTGACGCCCCCTTAGAAATTCAGTGCTCTACCTCCGTAAGACTCCATCGAGGCTAGCCCTAAAGCTATTTCGAGGAGAACCAGCTATCTCCGGGTTCGATTGGAATTTCTCCCCTACCCACCCCGCATCGCCACCCTTTTCAACGGATGTGCGTTCGGCCCTCCCCTACCTCTTACGGCAGCTTCAGCCTGGACATGGGGAGATCACCCGGTTTCGGGTCTACTCTTACTGACTCTGCGCCCTCTTAAGACTTGGTTTCCCTTCGGCTCCGCACCTTGAGTGCTTAACCTTGCCAGTAAACGTAACTCGCCGGACCGTTCTACAAAGAGTACGCGGTTGTGCACATAAGGCACTTGCACAGCTTGTAAACACAGGGTTTCAGGTTCTCTTTCCCTCCCCTCCCGGGGTCCTTTTCCCCTTTCCTTCACAGTACTATGCGCTATCGGTCACTGAGGAGTATTTAGCCTTG
>NZ_QUHK01000007.1:0-155931 GCF_003479665.1 Blautia sp. AF14-40 | reverse complement strand
CGGTATGGGGCAGGTCACCCACGCGTTACTCACCCGTCCGCCGCTCAGTCAGTTAAGAATCATCCGAAGAATCTTCTTAACTGCTTCGCTCGACTTGCATGTGTTAAGCACGCCGCCAGCGTTCATCCTGAGCCAGGATCAAACTCTCTGATAAAATGTTTGTTCCAAGTTCAAAATCAACATACTAGCTAATTTATCCCTTTTACTGTTTTAAAGGATCTTTCGATCGTTTTGAATTACTTATTCAGAACTTTCGAGGATGTGTTTCACTGTTTAATTATCAAGGTCAGAACTTTCGAGGATGTGTTTCATTGTTTAATTATCAAGGTTCTTCACTGTTCTCTCGGTCAGCAACTCGTTTATTTTATCAAACTCATTTGCATTTGTCAAGAACTTTTTTCAACTTTTTTCAAAGTCGAGCGGAGAAGGAGGGATTTGAACCCTCGCGCCGCTATTAACGACCTACTCCCTTTCCAGGGGAGCCCCTTCAGCCAGCTTGGGTACTTCTCCATAGTTTGCCTGATTCATAATCAGATATTCAATTAACTGAGTTTTGAGCGGAGAGGGTGGGATTCGAACCCACGCGCCCTTTCGGACAAACGGTTTTCAAGACCGCCTCGTTATGACCGCTTCGATACCTCTCCGTGTGTGAATTCAAATCTCGGTAACTCCCGAAATCATCTCAGTTTTTGGCTTGTCAGCTTTGCGTTTTTATCTCTCTCGCTCAGCGACATTCGTTATTATATCAGCAGTGTTTCAGAATGTCAACCACTTTTTTGAATTTTTTTTACATTTTTTTCAATTTCTTTTTCGTTTTCGCTGTTTTTCCCCGTTTTGCAATTCACACATTTATTTTTATCTATTTATAGTTTGCTTTCTGTATTTTGCTTTTTTCTATTTTTCTGCCAGAAAGCTCTCTGCAACGAGCAGATCCTCCGGTGTTGTGATTTTTATATTTTCATAGCCGCCTTTTACCATCACTGATGCGATTCCCATCTCCTGCTCCACAACCATGGCATCGTCGGTGATTCCTTCTGTGGAATGCTGCATCAGTTTTTCGAATGCCGGAAACAGAAGCTCTGCTGCAAAGGCCTGCGGGGTCTGTGCCTGCCATACGAGATCTCTTCGCGGGCTTTCCCTGATTTTTCCGTTTTCATCGGTAAGCTTGATGGTATCCTTGACCGGCATGCCAAGGACACAGGCTTTTTCTTCTTTTACACATGCGCAGAGACGTTCCAGCATTTCCTGGTTTAAAAACGGGCGGGCGCCATCGTGAATCAGAACGTAATCGGTCTTCTGCTCCTGTTCGCTTTCCAGGCTTTTCAGCGTCTGCAATGCTTTCCAGACAGATTCATACCGTTCCCTTCCGCCTGCGCATACGGAAACAGTTTTCTTAATTCCATATTTTTCGATAATCTCTTTCTGACAGTATTCTATTTTATCCGCACCTGTCACAAGAATGATCTGGTCAATCTCCGGCGAATGTTCAAAAACCTCCAGCGCGTAAACCACGACTGGTTTTCCTCCGATTTCCAGAAACTGTTTTGCTACGCTTCCGCCCATCCGGGTTCCCTTTCCGGCTGCCAGGACAACCACAGTGTATTTTTCTTTCTTCTCGCTCATCTTTTCCTCCGTTTTCTACAAATGCAAAAACTCCGCAGCAGATCTCTCTTCTCCGTTCTGCTGCGGAAGTTTCTTTTTCTTATCGTTCTCCAAGCTTCAGGTTCGGTACGGCATTCAGGTCCCAGCCGTGGCGGGTTCCCTTCTGGTACTCGTAGTAAGCTGCCACACCGATCATGGCCGCATTGTCGGTACAGAAGATCGGGGACGGACGGTAAAAGCGGATGCCCTCTTTTTCACATGCTGCTTCCATCGCCGCGCGGAGTGCCCCGTTCGATGCAACGCCGCCGGCGATCGCCAGACGGTCCATATGGTAATCTTTGGCCGCACGGATGGCATTATCCACCAGAACGTCCACAACGGCCTGCTGGAAGGACGCAGCGATGTCTGCTTCGACAATTGGTTCGCCTGTCATCCGGCATTTGTTCAGATGGTTTAAAACGGCAGATTTTACGCCGCTGAAGCTGAAGTCATACGGCGCATCCTCCATGTGGGCACGCGGGAAGTCGATGGCGTGCGGGTTTCCTTCTTTTGCCAGCTTGTCGATCTTCGGTCCGCCCGGATAGCCGAGTCCGATGGCACGGGCTACCTTGTCGAAGGCTTCTCCGGCTGCGTCGTCTCTCGTTCTTCCGAGGATTTCGAAAGAACCGTAATCTTTTACAATGACAAGATGGGTATGGCCTCCGGAGATGATTTCACACAGGAACGGCGGCTCCAGATCCGGGTGTTCGATATAGTTCGCCGAGACGTGGCCTTCAATATGGTGAACGCCGACCAGCGGTTTCTTTTTTGCATAGGCGATCGCTTTTGCCTCTGCCACGCCGACGAGAAGTGCGCCGACAAGACCAGGGCCGTACGTAACACCGATCGCATCGATATCATCCAGAGTGACATCGGCTTCTTTTAAGGCCGCTTCTACAACCTGGTTGATTTTTTCGATATGTTTTCTGGATGCAATTTCCGGCACAACACCGCCATACAGGGTATGGATGGCGATCTGGGATGAAATAATGTTAGACAGCACACATCTTCCGTTTTTCACGACGGAGGCTGCGGTTTCATCGCAGGAGCTCTCAATTGCAAGAATCAGGGTATCTTTTTCACTCATTTTTCGTTTCCTCTTCAAATAACAGTTCTACTGATCTTCCGTCTTTTCCAAGCTCTGCGGCCGGGAAAATCTTCTGTACCTCATCCATGTACCGCTGCGGGCCGACGAGCGACGGGGAAAAGTGGGTCAGCCACATTTCGGCAACCTCGGCATCTTTTGCCAGTTTTGCCGCCTCGTAGAAGGTCATATGCTTAAATTCTTTTGCTTTTGCCTGTTTTTCCGGCTCGCCGTACATTCCCTCGCAGATGAAAAGGTCGGAGCCTTTCGCATGTTCGGAGATCGACGGAATCGGGCGGGTATCGGTGCAGTAGGTCACCTTCAGTCCCTTTCTGGCAGGGCCGAGGACCATGTCCGGCGTATACGTCTTTCCATCCAGGGTGACAGTCTCGCCTTTCTGCAGCGGATTCCAGCATTTAATCGGAATTTCCTGTGCTTTAGCGCGCTCCACATCGAATTTTCCCTTGCGGGAGATTTCCAGCGAATAGCCGTAGCAGGTGATATTGTGCTGCACGCGGAAGGCTGTGATTTTGTAGCCGTTCATCTCGATCACTTCCTCCGGCGCTGTCACCTCGTGAAATACAATCGGGAACGGCAGCTCCGGGCAGATGACGCGCAGCGAATTGACGACGCGCTCCAGGCCTTTTGGGCCGATCATGGTCAGCGGTTCTCTCCGGTCAGTGTTTCCCATCGTCAGGAGAAGTCCTGGAAGGCCGCTGATGTGGTCTGCGTGGTAATGGGTGAAGCAGATGGCATCAATCGGCTTAAAGGTCCAGCCTTTTTCCTTGATGGCAACCTGGGTTCCCTCGCCGCAGTCGATCAGAAGGCTGCTTCCGTTGTATCGGGTCATCAGGGCGGTCAGGCGTCTGCCTGGCAGAGGCATCATACCGCCTGTTCCCAGTAAACATACATCTAACACGTTTTTCCTCCATATTCTATCCGGCTTTTTCGAAAGCCGGTCAGGTATTTTACGTTGAAAAAGCGTGTCCAAAACGGTTTGTTTCAGACACGCTCTCATCTTAACACAGTTTTTTCAAACACGCAATGACGCGGGTTTTATTTATTTGCTGTCATGACAGCTTCCTTCATCATGCGGACATACGTATAGATGTGCTGCTCCGCATGAGTGCCGTACTTCGCAATCATTTTGACGATAGCGCTTCCGACGATGACACCGTCCGCAATTTTTGCAATGTTGGCCGCCTGATCGGTCGTGTTGATGCCGAAGCCTACGGCTACCGGAATATCGGTTACTTTGCGGATTGCGGCGATCATGGAATCGAGGTCTGTCTTGATCTCGCTTCTGACACCGGTAACGCCCAGAGACGATACGAGGTAGATAAAACCTTCGGCGTCTGCGGCAATTTTCTGGATGCGCTGCTCAGACGTCGGCGCAATCAGGGAAATGACATCTACCTGATGGCTGCGCGCAATATCGTTTAATTCGCCTTTTTCCTCATACGGCATATCCGGGATGATGATGCCATTGATGCCGACTTCCTCGCATTTTGTAAAGAACGGCTCGTATCCGTAATGGAACACCGGGTTTAAGTAGGTCATAAACACCAGCGGAATGTCTGTTTTTTTGCGCACGGAGGCTACCATATCGAAAATTTTATCGGTGGTAGTTCCGGCTTTTAAGGAACGGAGGTCTGCCTCCTGGATGACAACGCCCTCGGCAATCGGATCCGAGAACGGGATTCCGATCTCGATCAGGTCTGCGCCTGCTTTTTCGAGCTCCAGAATATAATTCTCTGTTTTTTCAATGTTCGGGTCTCCGGCTGTCAGAAACGGAATGAATGCTTTGCCGTTTGAAAATGCTTCTGTTACTTTACTCATGAAGGTCCCTCCCTCTGTATCTTGCAATGGCTGCTACGTCTTTGTCTCCGCGTCCGGACAGGCAGATGATGATGGAGTCTTCCGGATCAAATTCTTTTGCGATCTTCATCGCATGGGCTACTGCATGGGCACTCTCGATCGCACAGATGATACCCTCGGTTCTTGCGAGGTATTCAAAAGCTTCTACTGCCTCATCGTCCGTTACCGGAACGTATTCGGCGCGGCCGATGTCATGCAGATATGCATGCTCCGGTCCAATGCCCGGGTAGTCAAGGCCTGCAGAAATCGAGTAAACCGGTGCGATCTGACCGTATTTATCCTGGCAGAAGTAGGATTTCATACCGTGGAAGACGCCGAGTGTTCCGGTTGCAATGGTTGCTGCAGTCTCTGCGGTGTTGACGCCGCGTCCTGCTGCCTCGCATCCAATCAGGCGGACATTTTTGTCATTGATGAAGTTATAGAACATACCCATCGCATTGCTTCCGCCGCCGACGCATGCCATGACGGCTTTCGGGAGTTTTCCTTCTTTTTCGAGGATCTGCTCTCTTGCCTCTTTGCTGATGACAGCCTGGAAATCGCGGACGATGGTCGGGAACGGATGCGGGCCCATAACGGAACCGAGAACGTAGTGGGTGTCATCGACACGTGATACCCACTCGCGCATCGCCTCATTGACGGCATCTTTTAAGGTCATAGTTCCGGTAGTAACGGCATTTACTTTTGCACCGAGAAGCTCCATCCGGTATACATTGAGGGCCTGACGGTCGGTGTCTTCTTTTCCCATGAAGATCTCACACTCAAGTCCCATCAGTGCTGCTGCCGTTGCGGTTGCCACACCGTGCTGGCCGGCTCCGGTCTCTGCGATGACACGGGTTTTTCCCATTCTTTTTGCGAGGAGGCACTGTCCGAGCACGTTGTTGATTTTGTGGGCTCCGGTGTGGTTCAGATCCTCTCGTTTGAGGTAAATTTTTGCTCCGCCGAGATCCTTTGTCATTTTCTCTGCGTAGTAGAGAAGGGACGGGCGGCCCGCGTAATTTTTCAGCAGGTCATCGAGCTCCTGGCAGAACTCCGGATCGTTTTTATAATAATTGTACTGTTTTTCCAAATTGATAATTTCATTCATCAGAGTTTCCGGTATGTACTGGCCTCCGTGAATACCAAATCTTCCGTCAGACATGTCTTATCCTCCTTATGCATTCTGTGATTTTTTTCGGATCCTTTACGCCGTCTGTCTCGACACCGCTGCTGATGTCGACGGCGAAGGGATGTGTCTGTAAAATCGCCTGTTCCACATTTTCGGCGTTCAGGCCTCCCGCAAGGAAATACGGGCGGTCCATGTTTCTGATCAGTGACCAGTCGAACGATTCGCCGGTACCGCCTTTTCCGTGGTCGAGAAGGATGTAATCGGCGCTGCTTTTTTTCGCCTTTTCGACGTCCTCCCTGGTTTTGATGGAAAATGCCTTGATCAGTTCCCCGCCGGTGCGGAACCGGAGCGAATGGATATATTCTTCACTCTCATTTCCGTGGAGCTGTGCCAGATCGATGACGCCCTCTTCGAGGTATCCTGCGACAATCGCCGGAAGCTCGTTCACAAAGACGCCGACCGCCTGGATTTCGGGATCCAGATAGCGCCGCAGCGTCACGGCATGTTCTTTTGTAATCTGTCTGCGGCTTTTTGCAAAGACAAAGCCGACATATTCGGGCTTCAGTTCATTCACCGCATCGATGTCTTCCAGCCGTGTGAGCCCGCAGATTTTGATTCTGGTCTGTTCTTCCATAACGTTTGACTCCCCGTGCGCTCTGTTTTGTTTTGCGCACTTACGTTACCACTTTAACACATTGAAGAGAGTTTTTCAAGCTCTGCTCTTTTGTTGCTGCTCCGCATCAGCGTTTCGCCGATCAGAACGGCATCGGTTTTATTCTGATACAGTCTTCCGACATCCTCCGGCGTTTTGATGCCGCTCTCGGATACGAAAACAATGTTTTCCGGGACAAGCTCCCGCAGCCGCTCACTGTTGTGGATATCGACCGTGAAATCTTTTAAGTTGCGGTTGTTGACGCCGATGATCCTTGCTCCGGCGCGCATGGCCTGTGCAACCTCCGCCTCATCGTGGGCTTCCACAAGAGCGGAAAGGCCGAGGGAATGCGCTGTTTCCAGATATTCTTTTAAGGTTTCCTCCGGCAGCAGCGCACAGATCAGAAGGACAGCGGTGGCTCCGAGCACCTTTGCCTCGTAGATCATATAGGGATCCACGGTAAAATCTTTCCGCAGAACCGGGATGGATACGGTTTCTGCAATTTTTTTTAAGTAACGCTTGTCGCCTTTGAAGTATTCCGGCTCGGTCAGGCAGGAAATGGCGGAGGCACCGGCCGCTTCATATTCCTTTGCGATCTCCAGATAGGGGAAATCTTCTGCGATGATGCCCTTCGATGGGGAGGCTTTTTTTACCTCGCAGATAAAGGACATGCCCGGCTTTTTCAGCGCCTGTTCAAACGGGAATCCGGTGTCCGGGTTCATCGCCGTTGCCTTTTCTTTCATTTCTGCAAGAGAACACTTCTCTTTTTCTGCAGCGACACGTTTTCTTGTGGCTTTTGCAATCGTTTCCAGTATCATATGTTTATTCCTTTTCTGCCAATTTGTTGGTGAGTGACACAAACTCTTCGAGTTTTTTCTGTGCTTTTCCGCTGTCGATCAGCTCCTCTGCCAGTTTTACAGCATCCTGCATCGGGATTTCTTTTACTGCATGAAGGGCTGCGGCGGCATTCAGGACAACAGCGTCTCTTGCCGGGCCTTTCTTTCCTGCAAGAATTTCTTTCGTAATTTCAGCATTCTCCTGCGGAGTTCCGCCGACCAGTTCTTCTTTGGTGCAGCGGGTCATGCCGAACTCTTCCGGTGTGATGACGTATTCCTCAAACGTTCCGTCCTTGATCTCGCAGACGCTTGTCGGTGCGCTTAAGGAAATTTCATCGAGGCAGTCCTGGCCGTAGACAACCATGCCGCGTTTGACACCAAGATTGAAGAGAACTTCTGCCATCGGGCGGACAAGTGCTTCCTCGTAGACACCCATCACCTGCATCGTGGCTGCTGCCGGGTTGGTCAGCGGTCCGAGGATGTTGAAAATGGTCCGGATGCCGAGCATCTTGCGGACCGGTGCCACGTATTTCATGGACATGTGGTATTTCTGTGCGAACAGGAAACAGATTCCAAGTTTTTCCAGAACTTCTTTGTTTTTCTCCGGTTCCAGGTCGATTTTGACGCCGAGCGCTTCGAGACAGTCGGCTGCGCCGGATTTGCTCGATGCGGCGCGGTTTCCGTGTTTTGCAACTGCGACGCCGCCTGCAGAGATCACAAGGGATGCTGTTGTGGAGATGTTGAAGGAATTGGATCTATCTCCGCCGGTTCCGACGATTTCCAGAACATCCTTGTCATGTTCCATGTGAACACCGTGCTTTCTCATGCCGTTGGCACATGCGGTGATCTCTTCGATTGTCTCGCCTTTCATCGTCATGGCAGTTAAAAATGCGCTGATCTGGATCGGATCGGCTTTTCCTTCCATGATTTCATCCATGGCGCCCTCTGCCATCTCGTAGGTTAAGTTCTCTTTATTTACCAGTTTTACAATCGCTTCCCGAATCATATTCTGTTCCTCTCTTTCTTTGCTGTCCTGTGATCTATCTTGTAATTTTTAAGAAGTTTTCTACCATCTGTCTGCCCTGCGGGGTCAGAATGGATTCCGGATGAAACTGGACTCCGTAGATCTTTTTCTCACTGTCCTCGACTGCCATGACCTCGCCGTCTGCAGTTCTTGCCGTTACCTTTAAGGTTTCCGGCAGTGTCGCTTCATCAGCTGCGAGGGAATGGTATCTTGCAACCGGAACGGTTTCCGGCAGCCCCTGGAATAATTCCGAGGTAAGATCCAGCGTTGTCTCGGACTGTTTGCCATGCATCAGCTGTTTCGCATAGGTGACGGTCGCGCCGTACGCGGCACAGATTGCCTGATGGCCGAGGCAGACACCGAGGATCGGGATCTCGCCGCCTAATTTTTCTACAATCTCCATGCATCGGCCTGCCTGCTCCGGACGGCCCGGTCCGGGAGATAAAATGATGGATGCCGGTGCCAGTGCGCAGATTTCGTCGATCGTCATCTCGTCGTTCCGGATGACCTTCATGTCCGGATTGATCGAACCGGCGAGCTGATACAGGTTATAGGAAAAACTGTCATAATTATCTACCAGCAGTATCATAAGTTGCTTCCTCCTTCTGCCTCCGCAAGTGCGACCATCACGGCCTTTGCTTTGTTGATGCATTCCTGATGCTCTTTTTCCGGTACGCTGTCGGCTACAATGCCGGCGCCGGAGCGGACGAACACTTTTCCGTTTTTCTTAAACGCAAGCCGGATTGCAATGCAGGTGTCCATATTTCCGGTGAAATCCAGATAGCCGATCGCACCGCCGTAAATGCCGCGCTTGTTGTTTTCCAGCTCGTTGATGATCTGGCAGGCACGGAGCTTTGGTGCACCGGAGAGGGTTCCGGCCGGGAGAACGGAATCGATGGCATCGACTGCGGTCTTGTCTTTCCGAAGCTGTCCTTTTACAGTGGAACCGATGTGCATGACGTGGGAGTAACGTTCGATTGACATGTATTTTTCTACTTCCACGGTTCCGAAATCACAGATCTTTCCAAGATCGTTTCTTCCCAGATCAACCAGCATGTTGTGCTCGGCACGCTCTTTTTCATCGGCGAGGAGTTCTTTTTCCAGCCGCTTGTCTTCTTCATAGCTCTTTCCTCTCGGCCGCGTTCCGGCAAGCGGGAAGGTCCGGACCTCTCCGTCCTCGACTTTTACGAGAGTTTCCGGGGATGCACCGGCGATCTCGACATCATCACTCGAGAAGTAGAACATGTACGGCGACGGGTTCGTCGTGCGGAGGACGCGGTACGTATCGAGGAGGCTTCCCTCAAAATCAACTTCAAGCCGGTTGGAGAGAACGAGCTGGAAGAGGTCTCCCTCGTGGATATAATGTTTGACCTGCTCGACTTTCTCACAGTACGCTTTCTCATCGAAGAGCGGGCGGAACTCGGATTTCAGGTGGCCGGCTTTCGTCTCGGCCGGTTTTCCGAAGCGGATCAGCTCTTCCATTTTTTCGAGTTCCTGTATGGCTTTTTCGTAATTTTCTTCGAGATTTTCGGTTTCGATATTAATCATCAGTACGATTTTCTGACGGTAATTATCATAGGCGATGACCTTATCGAACAGCATCAGGTCAACATCTTTGAAATGTTCCTGATCTTCTGCGTCCAGCTTTAAGGTCGGCTCGCTGTACTTGATGTAATCGTAAGAGAAGTATCCGACGAGGCCGCCGGTGAAGGTCGGCAGTGTCGCGATCTTCGGACTTTTATTTTTCTCAATCAGGGTTTTGATGACGGCTCCCGGATGGGCTGTCTTTGCGGTCAGCCGGATCTGTCCGGTCGGAAGCTGTTCTTTGCGGCTTTCCGGAATATCTTCTACTTTTTTCATCTCTGCCGCATCGGCGGTGATTGTCAGGTTTCCGTTGACACAGGTGAGTTCCAGCGACGGATCGTAGCCGAGAAAGGTGTATCTTCCCCACTGTTTTTTATCCTCCACGCTTTCGAGCATGTAGCAGTGGCTGCTGACGCCCTGCAGGACTTTCAGTGTTTCTACTGGTGTACGGATATCCGAATAAATTTCTCTGCTTACCGGGATTTTCCGAAAAGCTCCCGATGCGGCTGCTTTTGAAATTTCTTCTAACGTCATCTGTTTCATCTTGTTATCTCCTCTCCTTGTGTCTGCAAAGGCTGTCATCAACACTGGTCCTCAGAACCAATTTCTGATATACAAAAAACCGCCCCCGGCAAAGAATCACTTTGTTCTTTGCCAAGGGCGGGTATATTTTTATACTCGTGGTGCCACCTTGTTTTGCGATTGCTCACACGCTCTGCAGAATACGATCATATTCCTGGCAACTAACGTATGCCTGCACGTTACAGAATACTCAGACGGTTTCCCGCTTTTCCCTGTACCCTCCGTGGTCCATTTGCTGATCCGCTTTCTGTCCGGCTTCCACCTGCCCGGGCTCTCTGTGAGTGCGCTTCCAACGTTATCTCCACTTCATCGGTTTCGAAGTATTTATTTTTTTCTTATGGGCTGTATTATAGTTCCATTCTTTTTTTCTGTCAAGTAATTTTTTTGTTCTTTTTGTTCAAAGTCCGGTATTTTTATGATATTCCCGTGTCCACGCCGCAAGAGCTTCGTCCAGATCGCGCGGGAGCTCGACCTGCATTGCCTCGGTGATCTGGCGGTCCATCTCCCGTTTCGTCTCGGCATCCACTTTCCGCTCGGTGCACATCTGCTCATAGGCGTCCTGTCCTTTGCTCATGTAGACCGCAAACAGCCAGCTCTTTAACGATGCTTTCGTGTGCAGCTCTTCATTTGCTTTCTGAAAGCACGTAAGTGCTTCATTCATCTGGAACAGACTTGCGTAGGCACAGCCCATGTTGTTGTAAATACTTCCGGTGAACTGGCTTCCCATGTTGGTTTCGTTTTCCTCGGTATCTTTCAGCGTTTCCTGGTAAACCTGGATCGCATTGATATATTTTTCGTGGTCGACAAGGTAATCTCCCTTGATTTTTTTCCGCACAATCTCCGGCTGCTCCTCGAACCGTTTCAGGCGCTCATTCATCTCACGGAACTGATCGTGGGAAAGATAATTGATCTCCTTGAAGATCGGCAGGATAAACTCACCGATGTTCTTTTTCTCCTCCAGAAGGACGTAGAGACGCTGGTACAGTCTTCTTAAGTGGAGTTCTTCTTTCATCCACACCAGCAGCTGCTCGTTAATGATGGTCTCGTCCAGCAGATAGATGTTGTGGTACAGGTAATAGCACAGTTCCTCGATGGAATAAATATTTGTGCTGATGTTGGAAATATAATACGGATTTTTCGCCCGTTTGACCTGACATAAAATATAACCGCTCATCGTTTACACCTCCCCCATCGTCTCGTGCCAGGTTTTGTGGCTTGCCGGGAACATATCGCCAAAACCCAAATCCTCTGCGGTGATCTGACACGTAACCGGAGAATCATACTCCAGACGCAGACGGATCCGTGTTGTCTTCGGCGGCCGTTTGGGCAGCCCGTCCAGCTTCATGGTATAGCGGTTTCGTTTTCCGCTTTCCATGGAGCTTACAACAAATTCCAGCTCCTCCGTTCCGTCGAGGATCAGCTCACATTCTTTTTCTGCTTCATACCAGTTCACACCGGCTGCAATCAGCGCATAGTATGCCGGAGAACCATTGATCGTCATCTCCATGCCGATGTTGTAGCGCACGAGGTCATTTCCGAGGAAGAGATAGCCCTTTAAGCGGCGCTCCTCCACTTTTTCGCGCGCGGAAAAGCAGGCGCCCTGTGCAAACAGGTTCGTTCCGCCAAAGATTCTTCTCTGGTTTTTCTTTAACTGACGCAGAGAGTTGTCGGCCCAGGCAAGGTCGAACTCCTCGCTCACCAGAAATACGCTGGAATAAATTTCATTCCCCATCGCTTCTCCCATCAGATGGCAGAAATCGCGGTCGCGCTCCATCGGCTCGATCGAAAGTGCGGCTTTTGGCCCCCGTTTTACGGTCACAGTTGCCGGCTTCGTTTTACGGCTGATGGAAAGTTCAGAAAACGATGCTTCCTCATCTTTCAGGAAAAACAGACCGACTTTACGGCTCCAGAGCTCCGGCTTCTGGTTCAGCACATGGCAGTAAAAGCTCTCGTCATGCTCCTGCAGGTAGGCTCTGCCGCGCGGCAGTCCGATTATCTTGTATGCTTCACGCACATTTTCCACAAATGGACGGGTCAGATGGCCCGTGGTGATCATCATCGCCTGGATCTGCTGGTCCGGACGCTCGATGCCGATCATCTTCAGTGCTTCGCGAAGGAACGTGCCAAGGACTTCTCCCGGCGTGTAATCCCGGTTTTCGATCTGGCAGATGCGGGATCCCATGCAGATCTCGTACAGATTGTCCAGCCAGATGCCGTTTTCCGCGTGAGCAGATTTTTCTGCATCCGGTCCTGTTTTCCACGTTTCCTCATTCCGTTTTTTGGCAATGGCGGTCGGAAATTCCACCGCCTCTTCTCCTTCTTTTACCGGGATGGAGACAGCCGTATGGGTTCCCCTGTCATAGCAGCAGAACTGGGAATATTTCTCTCCAAAATCAAATCCTAAAATCAAATTTTTCTGTTCCATGTCGTATCCTCCTGCTGCTTCTTTTCCTCCACAAGTGCAAAACAGTTCCGAACCAGAGCCTCCTGCTGCAAATACTTTTGGAATGCTTCTTCTGCTTTTTCCGAATCTCCTGCCGCGCGCGCTGCTTTCATCTGATTCAGAAGCTGGTACCGCGTCTTTCCTACTTTTGGTTCGCCGGTCATGGAGACGGTTTTCACCTCTGTTTTTCCCTCACCCTGACGGTTCGTAAAGGTCAGGTAATACTCCATTTTCTCGCCGTAGAACAGCAGAAACTCTTTCACAAAAATGCCCTGATACATATTGCGCATCGGTTCGCTCTTCCATGTTTCTTCGGCGTTTGTCCGGTAATGAATCGTCACCTTTGCCTCCGCTCTCTGGCGCTCCTCGATGAACATGCGGTCGCCGATCTGGAAGCCTTCGGTCAGGTGCTCCGGCAGATCCTTGTAGAAGGCAAAGCGGAGTCCCTGTTTCGTAAACGCCAGAAGCAGGGTATGCGCCTCTTTTTCTTCCTCCTCAGAAAGCTGCGGCTTCGTGGAAAGATGTTTCAGCATCGCAAGACGGCAGATCTCGTCCAGCTCCCAGCCCTGCTTCCAAGCGCGGTCCAAGTAGTCAAACATCTGATCCGAAAGCGGTTTTCCGTCCATAAAATAGCCGATCGCAAGATACGTCAGGTATGCCAGAATGACTTGCTCTTTTCCGCTCTGGCGGATGTAGCTCTCCAGCATTTCCTGCTCCCACTTCGGGTGGCTGCGCACAAAGACGGACCATGTCAGAATGCGCTCCTCCAGCTTGTCGCTTTCCATCTGGAAGCCGCGGATTTTATCCCATAAACTGCACATATCCTCAATAGAACCGGTGAAATAATCTCTCAGGTAGCACAATACAATTTCATCGTAGATGCCCTGTTTTACCACGTAGGATGCCAGATAGAGAAGCTCCTCGTCCTCTGTAAACTCTTTTTCCAGAATCATCGCATGCGCCAGACGGAAGAGACACGACACCGGAATCTTCTCGTAGCCGTAACGATCTGTCAGGGCAAAGGCGCGGCTGTAACGGCCATAGCGCACCAGAAGCTCAATCGTAGAAATACGGTCCACCTTTGCATAAGCGCTATCCTCCAGCTCTGCAACAGCTGCCTCGGTCTCGCGCTCATCCGGATGGGCAAGATAATATTCCAGCAATTTCTGACGCACTGTTTTCCGGTAAGCACTGGAAAATGCGCTCGTGCGCGCTGCCTGCTGATACCAGGCAAGATTTTCTGCGGTAAGCTGCATCTCCTCTTCCTGCTCCCCGCACAGGTGTAGCAGCAGACCCGGATTTTCAATGGCAAAACCGCCGCAGGCACGGGCAAGCTCTTTATCCATAAACAATGGCTCTACGCGGCAGGTTTCTGTCACCGCATATCTTCTGCGCTGCTCATCTTCGAGAAGAATCCGCGCTTTTTTGCCGTACAGACGGATATAAGCACCCCGTTCCGTCATCGGATAGGATGTTTCGCCCGCCATCGCCGGATGGCAGACGATCACACGCGTAATTTTCGGATTTTCACACGTTACATGATGGGTAAACAGCACATTTGCGATCGCTTTTGCGCTGTCGGGATCTTCCGGTTTTTTCAGAAAAGTCCGGTACAGTGCGGCGTATTCGCGGTTCATGCGGCCTTTCTGGATCTGTCTTGCCGTGAAAACCTCCATCGCCGGGCGGTAGCTCTGGAATGTATGGCGGTCTTTTTCGCGGTTTTTGATCACGTTGGCGTAAATCAGCGCTTTCTTCTGGCCTGCCAGTGTGTTGCTGTAGGAGAAATACATCCGGATGACCTGCGGAAGGACCTCGTCGAACGACGCATCCATCGTTTCGATATAGTACTCGTACAGGCGCGTGATGCGGATGTTCCGCTCCACGGCTTTTGCATACCACGGGAAATATTCCTTCCGCACCGGGCGGCCCTTCATCACCAGTTTGCAGATGGCTTCGAGCACTTCATCGGATGGAAAACGCTCATAGCCCGCAGTCAGAATCTGATAGACATTCTCATCGAACGTTTTCATCGTCTCTGTAAGATAAGCGGCCCGTTTTAACAGTTCCCCGCTTAAAATGCCTTCTTTCTGCGCAAATTTCAGCACCTGAACGGTGAACGGCGAAATCCGGCGGAGCTGTCCCTCCTGGCGGAGATAGAGCTGTGCCGCATCCAGATACAGAAGCGGGCTCTTGCACCCGCACTCATAGCAAAGTTCCATCGCGTAGAGCTGACGGGTCAGCGACTGCTGCCAGGAATCGTCGGCATCAATGGCAAGCTTTAACAGAAAATAGCTTGCACTCTCCTGCCGCATCAGTGTTCCAAGGCGTGATACCAGCTCGGTATGGCCCACTTCCATTTTCAGCTTCCATGCCAGATACAGGTACGCTCCTTTTTTCTCCGCGGTGTCCAGCAGTTCCTGATGCTCTTTTACGTAAGAAAGCGTTTCTCTTGCTTTTCCGGTTTCCTCATGGCTCTCGTACAGCCATGCTTTTCCCAGCGTCACCCACGCCATGTCTCCGCCGGCTTTTTCGAACTGCTCGATGGCCTCCCAGGTGTCCTGATACCAGGTACGGTAGTCGCGTTTATGGACTGCCAGATCGAGATAGCCGCGCGCGATGGCAGTTATCTGACGGTCGCGCTCCGTATTTTTCCTGCTGGTCACATGTTTTTCGCTGTTTGTCACTTCCAGTTCAAAGCGAAGCTCCTGTTTTCCCTGACGCACCGTAATTCTGCCGTAATGGCGGCCGTTTCCGATTTTCTCCTGATGGATAATGTATTCCACACCGTAGACGCTTCCGATGAAATCTTCTGAAGTGACGACTTTCTTTTCCACTTCCAGAAAGTCTCCCTGCACCTCGATTTCCATGCGGACGTAGCCCCAGGTATTTTTATACAGATACAGTGTTTCCTTGCGCGGCTGGTCCACGGTAAGCACAGTTTTCTCCGGCTGTTCCGCCGAAAGCATCACCGGCTCTTTCTGACCGAGGGCAACCAGAAATTCCTCCAGGTGCTGAAATGTCACCGGCTTGTGGGACAGTCCCTGATAAAGTGCCATCTGCTCCGGTGCCTCTTTCTGAAGAAGACGTGCAAACTCTTTTTTTACAAAGAAGCGGTACGCTGCGCCGAAATCATGGCTTGCCAGATGCACAAAATCTGCCAGGGAATGAATCTCCTGTCCGGAAATGTTCATTGTCTTTCCTGCAATCGAGACGTGTACCCGCACGCAGCGTTCCTCCAGATTGCTGCTGACGGTGATGTTTCCACAGATTTCATCGCCTGCTTTTAATCCGCTGGTATCCACGCCGTACTCAATCGTACTCGCCGTTCCCTGGAACTGATTTTTCGCCAGAACGATTCTCTGATGATCTGTGGTCACAATTCCTTTTACTCTTCTCCCGTCTTCCGCTCCGATATTCAGCTCTCCGCGGAAATTCTGCCCCTCGTCCAGCGTCAGGGCCACCTCCGTCTCGGACAGCAGCAGATGGGGAACCTCATATTCAAATCTGCCGTTCAGCAGTTGTTCCAATCTTCTTCTCAATGTTTTTCACCTTATTTTATCTAAATCGTTTTCGTTCTTTTCCACAACGTCTGATTATACCCCAAGACGCACGGGATTGCAACGGAAAGGGGACGCTCCTTTTAATAGTCGAACAGCGAAAACTGGTTGCTTTCGGGCAGATCTCCGAAGACACCGAGGTCCGCCATAAAGTCGATAATCGTCTTGCTGACCTTGGTGCGGTCGCGGAAATCATCTTTCGAGAGGAATTTTCCGTTTCGTGCCGCAAGGACAACGGCGTCGGCCGCCTTGTCGCCCAGACCCTCGATCGAGTCGAGCGCCGGCATCAGATGTTTGTCATCGTAGACCTGGAAGCGGTGCGCCTGTGCCTTATAGAGGTCCACCGGCACGAAATCGAAGCCGCGGGCGTACATTTCCTGGACAATCTTCATATCCTTGACGGTTGCCTGCTCCTTCTGAGTCAGCGTGTCTTTCCGTTTTTCGTAATCTTTCATATAATATTCCAGCCGGTCGCGTCCCATGCACATGAGCTCGTAGGAAAATGCGGACGCACGAATGGAGAAGTACGCCGCATAGTACGCCAGCGGATAGAAAATTTTATAGTAAGCGATGCGGTACGCCATCATGACGTACGCCGCCGCGTGGGCTTTCGGGAACATGTACTTGATCTTTTTACATGACCAGATGTACCAGTCCGGCACGTCATGTGCCTTCATCTCCTCTTCCCACTCCGGTTTTAAGCCCTTTCCTTTTCGCACACTCTCCATGATCGTAAAGGAAAGCTCACTTTCGAGTCCCTTGTCGATCAGGTAGATCATGATATCGTCCCGGGTACAGATGGCGGTGGAAATCGTCGCCTTGCCCTCCTCGATCAATGTCTGCGCATTGCCGAGCCATACGTCGGTTCCGTGCGACAGACCGGAGATACGGATCAGGTCAGAGAACGACTGCGGCTTCGTGTCCAGAAGCATCTGGATAACGAAATCGGTACCGAACTCCGGCACGCCAAGACATCCAAGCGGGCAGCCGCCGATGTCCTCCGGCTTGATGCCGAGCGCCTCGGTGCTCTTGAACAGCGACATGACCTCCGGGTTATCGAGCGGAATCGTCTGCGCATCAAGGTGCGTGATATCCTCGAGCATACGGATCATGGTCGGATCATCGTGTCCGAGAATGTCGAGCTTTAAGAGGTTGGCATCAATGGAGTGGTAATCGAAATGGGTCGTAATGATGTCGGTTGTCATATCGTTCGCCGGATGCTGCACCGGGGTGAAGGAGTTGATATCCTCACCGAACGGCAGAACGATGATACCGCCCGGGTGCTGGCCGGTGGTACGGCGGATGCCGGTGCATCCTTCCACGATCCGGTCGATCTCGCAGTTCCGTTTGTGCTGGCCGCGCTCTTCGTAATAGTTCTTCACGTAACCGAACGCTGTTTTATCCGCCAGCGTACCGATGGTTCCCGCACGGAACGTCTGACCGGCGCCGAAAATAACCTCTGTGTATTTGTGCGCCTTACTCTGGTAATCACCGGAGAAGTTCAGGTCGATATCCGGCTCTTTATTTCCCTTGAATCCAAGGAACGTCTCGAACGGGATATCAAATCCCGCTTTTTTCAGCGGCTTGCCGCAGTTCGGGCAGACGGCGTCCGGCATATCGCATCCGGCGCGGCCGACATACTCTTTGACGCGCGGCGAATCGAACTCGCTGTAATGACACGACTCGCAGTAGTAATGCGGGCTCAACGGGTTTACCTCCGTGATTCCCGCCATCGTCGCAACGAACGAGGAACCGACGGAACCACGCGATCCTACGAGGTAGCCGTCCTCGTTCGACTTCCACACTAGTTTCTGTGCGATGATGTACATAACGGCATATCCGTTGGAAATAATGGAGTTCAGCTCCCGTTCGAGGCGCGCGGAAACGATCTCCGGCAGCTCCTCGCCGTAGATTTCATGCGCGCGGTCGTAACAGATTCTCCGCAGTGTCTTGTCGGAATCCTCGATGACCGGCGGAAATTTTCCGGCACGGATCGGGGAGATTTTCTCGACAAGGTCGGAGATTTTGCGCGGATTGGTGATGACGACCTCCTCCGCTTTCTCACTTCCGAGATACGAAAACTCTTCAAGCATCTCCTCGGTAGTGCGCAGGAACAGCGGTGCCTGCTCATCCGCGTCGTCAAAACCTTTTCCGGTCATGATGATGCGGCGGTAGATCTCGTCCTGCGGATCCATGAAGTGGACGTCGCACGTTGCCACAACAGGCTTATGGAACTGCTCGCCGAGTTTAACAATGCGCCTGTTGATCTCCTTTAAATCCTCCTCGCTCTCTACGGCAGAAACGTCCTCTTTTTTGATCATGAACGCGTTGTTGCCGATCGGCTGGATTTCCAGATAATCGTAGAAGTCCACGAGACGCGCAATCGCCGCATCCGGTTCACCGCGCAGGATTGCCTGGTAGAGTTCGCCCGCCTCGCAGGCAGATCCGATCATCAGACCGTCCTGATATTTCAGGTAGACGCTCTTTGGCAGCTTCGGCCGGCGGTTGTAGTATTTCAGGTGGGATTCCGACACGAGGCGGTACAGATTGACACGTCCCGTCTCGTTCTTTGCCAGAATGATCGCATGGTACGATGGAAGCTTGCGCACAGCCTCCTCCGATACTTTTCCCTGCGCATTCAGGTCATCCAGAGTCAGAATATTGCGCTCCTCCAGCATTTTTACGAATTTCACGAAAATTTCCGCCGTACAGCCGGCATCGTCCACCGCACGGTGATGGTTTTCCAACGATACGCCGACCGCCTTCGCAACGGTATCCAGCTTGAAACGGTTCAGGCCCGGCAGCAGGAAACGCGCCATGGCGACGGTGTCCGCCGTTGTAAATTCCCGCTCGATCCCCTGCAGGACGCAGTTGTGCTCGATAAAGCTCATATCGAACGAAGCATTGTGGGCAACCATAACGGCTCCCTCACTGAACTCCAGGAATTTCGGCAGCACCGTTTCGATGTCCGGCGCGTCAAGAACCATGTTGTCGTTGATGCCGGTCAGGTTCTCAATCCGGAACGGGATCGGGACTTTCGGGTTGACGAAGGTGGAAAACTTATCGACAATCGCTCCGTTTTCCACACGGACGGCACCGATCTCAATGATTTTGTTGACAACCGGGGAAAATCCCGTCGTCTCGATATCAAACACAACGTAGCTTCCGTGGATGTCCTGTCCTTTGCTGTTGACAACGATATCTTTCAAGTCGTCGACGAGATAAGCCTCCATGCCGTAGATGACCTTGAACGGAGCCGAAACTTTTTTCAGCTCATCTTTTGTCGCATCCGGGTGCTCTGCCTGGTATTTTTTCCGGTAAGCGCCGTCGATCGCCTCGATCGCATGGTTTGCCTCCGGGAAGGACTGCACCACGCCGTGGTCAGTGATCGCGATCGCCGGATGGCCCCACTCGTAGGCACGCTGTACCAGACGGGCAGCATCGGTGACACCGTCCATATCGCTCATCTTTGTATGACAGTGCAGCTCCACACGCTTCACCGGACTCGTATCCTGACGGCCGGTACGGAAATCGGTGATCTTCTTGATGCCCCAGACAGACATAACCGTCAGATCGTGGTCAAATGCATCAACCGTCGTTTTTCCTTTTACTTTAATGAACGCGCCTTTTTTGATCGCATCCTTTAATTCCGGCACTTCCGCGTTCTGGACGAAAATCTTGACGCCGATGGTATCCGTAAAGTCGGTGATCGTGAACATGAAAATCGTACGCTCATTCCGGATCTCGCGCATATCCACACTCTGGACTCTTCCTCGGATGACAACATCACCGATCTCATCGCCGATTTTCAGAATCTCCACGCTCTCATCCTCGAAATCTCTTCCGTACAGCACATCCGGATTGGAGGATTTGCGCGGCTGATTGTCCGCATTCCGGCTGAAACTGCCCTTGCCTTTCTTGAAGGAACCGCGTCCGCCGCCGGAAAAACCTTTTCCCCTTCCGCCGTCTGCTGCTTTTTCTTTTTTCGCCTCGCCGCCCTTGGCTGCTGCGGCTGCTTTTGGCTGTTCGCCTGCTGCTTCCGCCTGCTCTTCCATCCGGTTCTGCTCTTTTTCGCCGAGCATCTCACCGTAATGGGTATGCGCCAGAACGTGGCGCACTTCCTCCCGGATGCGGAGCTCGGAATTTCTCATGGCGCGGCTCTCGCCCTCCGGCTTTCTCATCTCGGTTTCCACGATCAGGTCGAAGCCGCACCGCTCACAGAAGATTTTCTCGAGAATGTGGACCAGCTCCTCCTCGCGCTCCTTTGCCACAACGGAATCCACGAGCACCAGGTGCATTTTGTTCGTCTCCGGGAAGGTAATCTCGGCAGTCGAAAACAGATGATTCAGAAAGACACTGTGGTTTTTCAGCTCGAGCAGGATACTCGGACGGTACACCTCCAGAAAGTTTTCCGGCGTATACTGGCGCGACAGATAGAACCGCTCAATAATCTTCACGCGCAGCGGCACGTTGGAAAAGAGCTGCTCCTCGATCTGGCGCTCCAGCTGATAAATATATTTTTTGTGAATCCACTGATGGCTGACCACATAGATCCGCAGCAGATCTTTTTTCTTATTGATCGATACCCGCGAAACCTCCACGGTATCGAGAAGCTCTGCCATGCCCCCTTCGATTCTCAAATCCGGAAATACTTCCTGAAACTGTTTTTCCATTCCTATTCCTGCTTTCTTTTTTACTTGCCCCAGTGATCCAGCTCGTCCTTTAAGACGGACAGCAGCTCGCTCTCCGGTACTTTTTTCACGATTTCACCTTTTTTAATTAAAATGCCGACGCCTTTTCCGCCTGCAACACCAAGATCCGCCTCTTTTGCCTCGCCCGGTCCGTTGACCACGCAGCCCATGACGGCAACCTTGATATCAAGATCGTAGCCCTGCACCAGTGTTTCCACCTGGTTTGCCAGTCCGATCAGGTCAATCTGGGTCCGTCCGCAGGTCGGACACGATACGACCTCAATGCCGCCTTTTCGAAGTCCCAGGGTCTTTAAGATCCGTTTTGCGGATTTGATTTCCTCGAGCGGATCGCCGGTCAGGGAAACACGGATCGTATCTCCGATGCCCTGATATAAAATAATACCGAGCCCCACTGCCGATTTGATGTTGCCGGAATACAGCGTTCCTGCCTCCGTAATGCCGACATGAAGCGGATGATCCGTCTGGTTCGTGATCAGCTCATGCGCTTTTGCACACATCATCACATCAGACGATTTGATACTGATGACGAGATTGTCATAGCCCATCTCCTCAATGATCCGCACTTTGTCGAGCGCGCTCTCCACCAGGCCCTCTGCCGTTACGCCGTTGTATTTTTCCACCAGCTCTTTTTCGAGTGAACCGCTGTTGACGCCGACGCGGATCGGAATCTGGCGTTCTTTTGCTGCATCTACAACCGCCTGGATCCGGTCGCGGCTGCCGATGTTGCCCGGGTTGATGCGGATTTTATCGGCTCCGTTTTCGATCGCGGCGATCGCCAATCGATAGTCAAAATGAATATCTGCTACAAGCGGAATCGAGATCTGCTTTTTGATCTCGGACAGCGCCCTGGCTGCCTCCATGGTCGGGACGGCGCATCGGATAATGTCACATCCGGCTTCCGTGAGCGCCTGGATCTGCTTTACGGTTGCCTCCACATCTTCTGTTTTGGTATTCGTCATGGACTGGATCAGAATCGGATTTCCGCCTCCGATGACCCGGTCGCCGATTTTCACAACTCGTGTATTTGCTCTGCTCATTGTCTTTCCTCCATTTATTTTCTCCGTGATGGCATAAAAATCTTATTTTATTATAAGACAATTTTTTCTCTGGCACAACCGTCTTTTCTCTTGCAATTTTTTCCCAAATTTTCTATAATGCTAGGAGTGATTTTTTTTGATTCAACTGGAAAGGAAGACATACAAACGATGAAAAAGATGATCCTCGTAACCTCGCCGCCGGCGTGCGGAAAGACATACATTTCAAAACAGCTCGCCAAGGAGCTGAAACACGTTGTTTATCTCGACAAGGACACAGTCATTCCGCTGTCGAACCGCGTTTTCAAAGCGGGCGGACAGGAAATCAACCGCAGTTCTGATTTCTTCGAGGAGAATATCCGCGATTATGAATATGAAGTAACGGTCAATTTCGGACTGGAAGCACTCGAGTATGACGATATTGTGCTGATCAACGCACCATTCACACGCGAAGTGCATGATGAGAAGTTCCTGAAAAACTTCTCCAAAAAGCTCGCTGACCATGGGGCAAAGCTTGTTGTGATCTGGGTTGTCACAAAACCGGAGATCTGCCACCAGCGCATGATCGACCGCAACTCCGTGCGCGATACGTGGAAGCTGGAGCACTGGGATGAATATGTGAAAACGATCGACTACTCCATCCCGGAAGCACTGAAGAAAATGAGCAGCTGCCTCGATCTGATGCTGTTCTACAATTCTTCGGATGAAGAATATCAGAAATCCATGGAGATGGTTATCTCCCGTCTCGAAGACGAATAACGACTAAACGAAAAAAGAGAATTTTGCCGGACCTCATTTTTACAGTCTGCAAAATTCTCTTTTTATTTATAGAAACTATTTTCACATCCGATACAAAAGATAATCCGCCGCTGCCGCCCACAGCACCCAGGAAACGCAGAGAACTGCGAACACACTCTTATATCCGAGCACGGCAAAGTGGACGCGCCATTTTTCCTTCTGCGTGAATTTCTCCGGGTTTTTGCCTTTTACCATCAGCATTCCGGCGATCACGAACATGCCGAGGGCCGCGATCAGCAGCAGGCCGTCTTTCGCCGCCTCAAGGGCAGCGCGGAACGTGAATCCCCCAAAGAGGAATCCTCCCAGCAGCAGCACAGCTGCCGCAGCGCCGCCGGAGAGCAGGCCGATTGTAAATGCTTTGCCGAGATCACGGCAGATGTTCTTTATCTTTTCCATGTTTTATAATTCCTTATTTTCTTCTAACGCATCGCAGAAATGACATGCCACAAAGTGATTGTTGCCCACGTCTTTTAATTCCGGCATCTGCTGTCGGCAGATGTCTTTTGCGTACTTGCATCTTCCCTGGAATTTGCAGCCCGGCTTCGTGTTGATCGGGCTCGGCACCTCGCCTTCGAGGCGGATTTTTTTGCGGTCGCGCTCTGCCTCTACTTTCGGGTCCGGAATCGGAATCGCGGAGAGCAGTGCCTGTGTGTACGGGTGGCGCGGGTTGGCGTACAGCTCCTCGGATGTCGTCAGCTCGACGAGCGTTCCCAGATACAGAACCGCCACACGGTCGGAAATATGTTTAACCATCGACAGATCATGCGCAACGAAAAGATAGGTCAGACCCATCTTCTTCTGTAAGTCCACAAGCAGGTTGACGATCTGCGCCTGAATCGAAACGTCGAGTGCGGAGATCGGCTCATCGAGAACGATGAATTCCGGCTGCACGGCAAGCGCACGCGCGATACCGATTCGCTGGCGCTGTCCGCCGGAAAACTCGTGCACAAAACGGTTCGCATGCTCGCGGTTCAGTCCGACCAGCTCCAGATATTTGTAGATCATCTCCTGGCGCTCTTTCTTATTCTTTGCCAGATGGTGAATGTCGATGCCCTCGCCGATGATGTCGGCAACGGTCATACGCGGGTCGAGCGATCCATACGGATCCTGGAAGACCATCTGCACCTGTTTTTTGAAGGCAAACCGCTCTTTTCCGTTTAATGCATGGACATCGGTTCCCTTGTAGAGCACCTGTCCGTCGGTCTTGTCATACAGGCCGATGCAGGTACGGCCGCACGTTGTCTTTCCACATCCGGACTCGCCAACCATTCCAAGTGTCTCACCCTTGTAAATTTCGAAGGAGACATCATCCACGGCCTTTAAGGTCGCATGGTTTCCGACCTGAAAATATTTTTTCAGATGGGAAACGGAAAAAAGCACTTCTTTTTCGTTATTTTCCATTACAGTTCTCCTCCTTCCAGATCTGGCATTTCTACTTTTGGTGCCATCGGGTGATGGAGCCAGCAGGCAGCCTTATGCTCGCCGCCGAATTCCGTTGCCTCCGGCATCTCTTCCTTACAGATCGGCATACAGTAGCTGCACCGCGTGCAGAACGGACATCCGACCGGCGGGTTTAAAAGATCCGGCGGAGTTCCCGGAATTGTCGCGAGTTCCTGCTTGTTTTTCAGATCCAGACGCGGTACGGAACGGATCAGCGCCCAGGTATACGGGTGACGCGGACGATAGAAAATATCCTCACACGTTCCGCTTTCCACGATAATACCGGAATACATAACAGCAATCTTCTGTGCGATATTTGCCACAACACCGAGATCATGTGTGATCATGATGACGGACGTCTGATTTTTCTTTTGCAGATTTTTGATAATATCGAGAATCTGTCCCTGAATTGTCACATCGAGCGCGGTCGTCGGCTCGTCACAGATCAGAATTTTCGGATCACAGGCAAATGCAATCGCGATCATAACACGCTGACGCATACCGCCGGAAAATTCGTGCGGATACTGTCTGACACGTTTTTCCGGCTCCGGGATGCCGACCATGCGCAGCATCTCGACAGCCTCCTTTGCCGCTTCCTGTTTTGTCATGTTTTTATGGCCCATCAGATTTTCCATAATCTGTTTTCCGACACGCATCGTCGGATTTAAGGAAGCCAGCGCATCCTGGAAAATGATTGCACACTCGCCGCCTTTGTAATGCTGCCACTGTTTTTTGTTGTATTTCAGAATATTCTCTCCATGATAGAGAATTTCACTGTTCTCTTTAATCTCACCCTGCGGGGCCTTGATGAGGCCCATGATGGATTTCGCCGTTACAGATTTTCCGCAGCCGGATTCGCCCACAATTGCGAGCGCCTGACCTTTCTCGAGAGAAAACTGTACACCGCGGACTGCCTTTACTTCACCGGCATAGGTGTGATAAGAGACTCTTAAGTTTTTTACTTCCAGAATCGGATTGTTTTGTTCGTTCATATCGTTATCTCCCACTTATTACTGGCGAAGTCTCGGATCCAGGGCATCGCGCAGGCCGTCTCCCAGAAGGTTGAATGCCATAACGATGATACAGAGCACGAGACATGGGAACAGAAGCTGTGACGGATAGAAATCCATGTTCTGCTGTCCCATCGAAATCAGGACACCAAGGCTGATCGATGGTGCCTTGAGGCCGATGCCGAGGAAGCTAAGACCTGCCTCCGTAAAAATAAACATCGGGATTGCCGTCGCCGTATCCAGAATCAGGATACCCAGCATATTCGGTACATAGTGTTTTAAGATGATGCGGAGCGGTTTTGCACCGAGCACCTCCGCCGCGTAAACGTATTCCGTCTCACGGAGCTGTTTGATCATACCGCGCACCTGACGTGCCGTGTTACACCATGCGGTGACACTAAGCGCGACCAGAAGTGCAAACAGGTTATTTCCAAGAATCATCATGATCAGAATCGTAAGAAGCAGAGACGGAATCGAGTTGATAACCTCGATGATCCGCATCAGAACCTCATCGACCCAGCCGCCGAAATGTGCCATCAGCGCGCCATATACCGTTCCGATGATGAGTTTGATTGCCGTTGCAACGATCGCGATGATCAGTGATGCCCGCGCGCCGACCCAGACTCTTGAGAAGAGGTCACGTCCCAGGTTGTCGGTTCCAAACCAGTATTTTGACGATACGCCCTGGTTTTTCTCGGCGATATTCATGGATACATAATCATATCCTTTGATATGCGGTCCGATGATGACCATGACAAGCAGAATGCCGAGCACAACAAGAGATCCCATTGCGATCGGATTTTTGCGGAGCCGTCTCCAGGCGTCCTGCCAGTAGGAAATGGTCGGGCGGTCAATCCGGTTCGCATCTTCCTCGGTGTATCCTATTACTTTAAATTTTTCCGGTGTTAATGCTGCCATAATATCCTCCTTATCTGCTCTTTCCTGTCAGACTGATTCTCGGGTCAACGACCACGTACAGCAGGTCCGTGATAAAGAGAACACCGATGTAAAGTGCTGCGATAATAACCGTCTCTCCCATGATAATGGAAAGATCCTGGTTATTGACCGCCGTCACATAATACTGTCCGATTCCCGGGATGGAAAAGATGCTCTCGATGAAGAAGGAGCCTGTGATACACATGGCAACCGACATCGGAAGCTGTGTGATAACCGGGATAAACGAGTTCCGAAGGATATGGCGGCGGATAATCTGTCCGCGGCTTAAGCCCTTCGATTCAGCAGTCAGCACGTAATCCTGATTGATCACATCGAGCATCGAGGTTTTCAGCAGACGCGCATACGTTGCAATATAAGAAAAGCATCCTGTCAGGGTCGGAAGAATCGTGTATTCCCATCCTCCGAACCACAGATCCTTTCCCGCAGGCCAGCCGATCGTCGGCAGAACCTTCAGGTTACCTGCGAAAATTTTCTGAAGCATCAGACCAAAGATCAGGTTCGGAATGGAAATCAAGAGGACCGACAGGGCGATCACCATATAGTCCCAGAAGCTTCCCCTCCTCATTGCCGCAAGAATTCCAAGCAGCAGACCGATCGTGATACCGACCAGCACCTGCTGGATACCAAGGCGGGCGGATACCGGAAGACGGTCATGAATCAGCTTCTGTACCGTCTGTCCCGCATAGACAACAGATTCCCCGAACTCTCCCTTGCAGATTCCCTTCATTGTGATCACATAGCGCTCCATCATCGGCTTGTCGAGGCCGTAGCGCTTATAGAGGTTTTCCTTTACGGTCGGCGAGAGCTTGCTCGCACGCTCCGTCAGCGGATCTCCCGGAACCGCTTCCAGAAGGAAAAACGTGGCCGTTGCAATCAGAAACAGTGTGATCAGCATTTCTGCAAAACGGCGCAGTAAATATTTTGGCATAAAAATCCTCTCCCTGTCCGGTCTTTTCCGACCGGAATTTTTATTATGATAGCGAAAGAAGAGCCTATTGTTTCATAAGCCCTTCTTCCCTCATTTCTTCTGTTTTGCTGCTTTTTTATTTCTGTACAGATGCTCTGTAAAGCTCCTGGCTTGCGCCGAAGGAGGATGTGTAGAAATCTTTTACCCAGTTCTGATAATAGTAATGTTTATCAGAGTAGTACAGCGGTGCAACACCACAATCCTGTGCAACCAGCAGATCTTCCAGCTTCTGGTAAATCTCAAGGCGTTTTGCGTTGTCGTTCTCTCCGGTCAGAGAATCGATCAGGCTGTCGTACTCGCTGTTGCTATAGAGGCCGTAGGAATCATAAACGCCTGTCTTCATGACGTTCAGGAAATCCAGCGGATCGTTGTAATCGCTGAACCATCCGCCTACAAAGATATCGTAGTTCTTGTTATCGCGCTCGTTTGCAAACATCTGGTAATCGCCAACGGTGTTCAGCTCTACCTTTACGCCCAGATTCTGGGAAATGGACTGCTGCAGGTACTCTCTCTCGAGCTGATTCTCGGTAGCAGAACCCTGGGACAGCAGTGTAATGGTGATGTCTTCCGGTTTGTCGGTGATACCAAGCTCATCAAGGCCTTTCTGGAACAGTGCTTTTAACTTGTCTGCATCTCCTGCATACTGCTCATATTCCTCTTTCATGGTCTCCGACGCCTGCTTGCGGTAGGAAGTTCCGTCGAGCGTGATCGCCGGGGAAACGAAGCCGTAAGCTGCGGTGTATCTTCCGTAAACAGCTGATACCATCTCCTCACGGTTGATGGAGTAGGAAATTGCCTTGCGGATGTTTACGTTTTTCATCAGACCGGATTTTCCGCCCTCAGACTGCTCGTAGCACAGAACCATAGTTCCCGGGTACTCGGTGGTCATGGTCTGCATATTGCCTGCTTCTACTTCTTTGTCATATTTTGCAATGTAATCGCCTGCTGCATCGAAAACGTCCAGCTGTCCGTTATCGAACATGGTTGCTGCTGTTGCGTTCTCTGCTACACAGTACCAGTTTACCTGATTCAGTTTTACGTTGTCCTTATCCCAGTACTGGTCATTCTTCACCCATGTCATGGAGTTATCTTCTACCAGGTTTGTCATGGCAAACGGTCCGTTGTAGACACATTTTGTCCAGTCTTTTCCCCACTGGTCTCCGGCTGCCTCTGCGACATCCTGACGGGTCGGGTAAAGCGGAGTTGCTACCAGCTTGGACTGGAAGGTCGGATCCGCTACCTTTAAGGTAACCTCGAAGGTGTAATCGTCAACTGCTTTGATTCCGATCTCATCGGCAGAACCCTGTCCGTTATAATACTCCTCTGCTCCTACTACGTTGAACAGGAAGAAAGAATAGGAATATCCGTATTCCGGATTTAACAGACGTTTCCAGCCGTACTCATAATCTGCTGCGGTAACCGGCTGTCCGTCGGACCATTTTGCATCCTTTCTCAGATGGAAGGTATAAACCAGTCCGTCATCGGATACGTCCATGGATTCTGCACCGGCATACTCGAAACGGTCTCCGTTTTCATCTGCCACGTCACGCATCAGTCCTTCATAGCACTCCGCCATCATCCAGCGCCATCCCATATCCTGCACATCGAAATTGTTTCCAAAGGATACCGCGCGAAGATTGATCTGTCCGTCCACTTCACCTGCAGTCTCCGGTGCTGCTGAATCCGCTGCTCCAGTACTGGTTGATGCCGCTGTAGCATTGTCAGCAGTTGCTACCTGTGCCTCTCCGCTGCTTCCGCATCCGGCCAGAAGACCGGCTGCCATGCATCCTGCCAAAAGCAGAGAAACGACTTTGTTTCTTTTTCTCATTGGTGTTCCTCCTTTGTTTTCCGCAGACCCTCCCCGGCTGATCCGGCTATGTCTGCACACGGGCCATTGTTTTTCATATAATTATCCTGAATTTTTTCTCTTATTCGGACAATAGCACGAAATAATACCTTGTTTTTTCAATCTTTTCACGTGATTTTAGCCCAACTTTTATCAGAATATCGAAAAATATCTTTTTTGTCAATCTTTTTTCCTACACATTTTGTATTTTTTAAGTGCGCAACAATTCGGTATCAAAAGGAAAAGAAGGAGGCTGCCGTCGCACACAGCATTCTCCTTCTTCTTTTTCTTTCTTTTTCTTGCTTTTTCTTGCTTCTTCTTTTTCTTTGCTTTTTCTCTTTTATTCCGCTTTTGCATCCATCTGCCGCAGGCTGTGGATCAGCTCCTCACAGATCTCCAGCTCGCTCTTTCCGTCCGTCTCGATGATAATGTCGGCTGCGGCCTCATATTTCTCACGGCGCTTGCTCATCAGATCTGCGATAAACGGAACGGTTTTGTTGTTCTCGATCAGCGGTCTGTCGTGGCTGTCTTTGACACGGTCTAAAATCGTCTCCGGCTTTGCAGTCAGAAGAACAACGCGGCCGTTCTTTTTCATCTCCGCAACGTTGCACTCACGCATCGGAGTTCCGCCGCCGCACGAAATGACAACGTTTGTTCTCGACTGCATTTCAATCAGAAGATTCGTCTCGCAGTCACGGAAATACTGTTCGCCGTAAGTCTCAAAAATATCGGAGATGCTCATACCGGCACGCTCTGCGATGATCTGATCCATCTCGATGATATCCATGGCAAACACGGTTTTGAGATAATCGGAAATGGTACTCTTTCCGGCTCCCATGAAGCCAATCAGTACAATATTATAATTGAACAGCTTTCTTGCCTGAATCTTTTTACTGTTTCTTGTGATGCTCTCGAAAACATCCGCCACTTCGTTTTTATGGCGTTTTTCCTGCATCCGGCGTTCCAGCCATTCCTTCTGTTTTGCTTCCTGCTCCGGCTGGAGAATCGGCACGTTATTTGCTTCTTTATATACCATAATGTCCTCGACAATACGGTTTCTCATCAGCAGTGCATCCAGAATAATCTCATCGCACTGTCCAAGGCTCTCTCGTAATACTTCCAACTGATTCATGATATTTATCCTTTCCAGACTTGTGTGTACTTGTTCGCACAGCCCTCTTCCGGTATTTTTGTCGTATTTTTTGACATTTTCTGTTATTATAGCAGTTGTCCTCCGGAATCACAACAAAAATTTGCACAAAAGTGCGAAAAGCCCATGGAATCTTTTCAGAAATCCATGGGTTTTGGTATATTTTTATTTAAGATCGTCTTTCGAATCCGCATGATACCTGTTCTCCCGGGCATCTTCTGTGGATAACTTTTCATCAGAGTTCAGAAAACTCAGCTCTGCCCCCCCCCCGATTTCAGATTCTTTTTCAGCTTTTCAATCTGAATCGAAGTCTGTTTTTCTTCGGATATGGTGTTCAGCTCCTCGCAGATGGCATCTTTGATATCGAGCAGACACTCGAGCATCAGCGGGCTGAAGGTACCGCACTCGCCGTTCAGGATCATCTCGATGGCTTTCTCGTGCGTGTATGCCGGTTTGTAGACACGCTCGCTTGTCAGCGCATCGTAAACATCGGCAATCGATACAACCTGGGCTGCAATCGGGATCTCCTCACCTTTTAAGCCGTCCGGGTAACCCTTTCCGTCGTACCGCTCATGATGCCAGCGACAGATCTGGTACGCAATCTGTACCAGCTTCTCGTCCTGATACAGTTCCAGGCTCTTCAGCATGGACGCTCCGATCAGGGTATGTTTCTTCATCTCCTCGAACTCTTCTTTCGTCAGCCTTCCCGGCTTATTTAAAATGTTCTCGTCAATGCCCAGCTTTCCGATATCGTGCAGCGCGGATGCCGTTGTGATCATCAGCTGATCGGACCAGCTTAAGTGGTAGCGGTCTGTCTTCTGTACCAGACGCTCGAGGAGCATACTGGTCAGAACGTTGATGTGGTGGACATGAAGTCCGCTCTCGCCATTCCGGAATTCCATGATATGGCTCAGGATACTGATCATCATCTGATTGTTTTTCTCTTTTTCGTAAATCTGCTCGGTGACGAGCGTCACGAGACGGCGCTGTTTTGCATATAATTTGATCGTGTTGAAGACACGCTGGTAAACAACTTTTGCATCAAACGGACGACTGATATAATCGGATACGCCCTGCTCATACGCACGGCGCACAAATGCGGTGGAATCCTCGCTCGATATCATGATGACCGGAACCTCTTCGATCCAGTGGTTGCGGTTCATGTAGTCAAGCACTCCGAAACCGTCCATGCCCGGCATGACGATATCCAGAAGGATCAGCGCAAGGCCTGTTCCGTATTCTTCCAGCAGACGCAGGCACTCTTCGCCGGTGGAAGCCTCGATGATATCGTATTCATCCTGCAGAATCTCCGAGAGGATGATACGGTTCATCTCGGAATCATCCACGATCAGGATGCGCTGTTTTTCTCTGCGGTTTTCCTGACGGACAACATCGTCCTGACAACCCAGGATCTGGTCTTTCTCGGTGACAACCATGTTTTTCCGTTGTTTCGCAAGATACATCAGCTGGTCGGCACGCATCGCAGCTTCGCCGATCGTCTCATCTCTTGTCAGAACACCTCCTACGCTGACGGAAAGACGCATCTTCGAGTAGCCCGGCACCTGTGCCTCATGGATCTGTGACTGAATCTGTTTTAATTTCTGTACAAAGTTTTCCTCATCCATCTCCGGCAGAACCAGCAGAAATTCGTCTCCTCCTAAGCGGATCAGACGGTCGGTACGTCGGGTGCAGCGGTTGACGGTCTTTACAATGGTGTCAAGCGCCATATCTCCGGCATTGTGGCCGTATGTATCGTTGTATAATTTGAAATCATCGAGATCGATCATGGCTACGCCGCAGCAAAAGCTGGCGTCCCGGATCTGGTCTTCGAAGTAGCGGCGGTTGAATACTCCGGTCAGCGCGTCACGATACAGCTCTTCGCTGTAGCTGTTCAGCTTGCTTACCAGATTCTGGCGTCCTTCGGAGTCCATCAGTGTTTCATCGTCGAGACGGTTGATCATCTCGATCACGCATGGTTCTCCTTCGATCTCCACGTATCTTGCAATGACCTGATACACATTCGACGCAATGCATTCCAGTTTTGATTTCTGCGATTTCTCCCGCAGGGCTTTTTCGGAAATACAGTTAAGGCACGGCATCGCTTTGTTCCATACTGCGTAGCATTCACACAGCTTGCCATTCTCTTCATCGATAATAAAATCTCCGATCTCATCCGGACGGAGAACCCGCACATACATGAAAATATTCTTCAGATGTTCCACCAGACGTTCTGCCTGTTTCTGTGTCATCTGAACATCCTTAGAAGGCTCTTTCTTATTTATTTTTTCACATTCCGGCAATTCGGTCTGATTCATCTGTTTCCCTCTCTTCTCCCCGGTACACACAAAACTTCATTACCCCTTTGTGTGCTTCCGCGTTTTGCTACATTTTCCCATTTTAATTACAGTTATACATAATAGTGTAACGATTGTTTCCCGTTTCGTCAAGAAAAAAGTGTACAAAAACCGTCCTGTAATGGAAATTTATTCAAAAAAACCGACCGGTTTTACGCGGTCGGTTTTTTCTTCTTATCATGGAAGACACGGCTGTATAACTGCGGATAGATGTTGCTGCAGGAGAGCGCCGGTCCTTCAATATAGCGGTAATGATCGAAATCGTAAACACCGTAATCCGGCTCGGAGTTATCCAGCCAGAAAGCATTGATGCCGTAATCGTAGTAGTTCTTCTTGCATACGTCCCAGACATATTTTCTTGTCTCCGGATTGAACACGTCGATCTCAACGCAGTCACCCTGGAAATCGTATGTCTACTTTTTCGCGCAGACTATCCCTGTATGTTTTTCATTTTATTAGATTTTTTTGTCTGTTTCTTGAAGTTTTTATCCGATTTCTAACACTATTTTGATCTTTTTACCAAATTTGCGGAATGGGCTTTATTTTTAACTGCACAAATTCCATTTCTTATGATAGAATATTTACGAAAAAATAAAGTATCTGATTCACTATACTTTGATTCACAATAAAATGAGGGAGTAATCCATGATTCAAACGAAAGATTCGAACTTAACCTTCCGCCCGCTGACCATCGACGACGCAGAGCAGTACAATGCACTTCTGCGCTACGCCTTTCAGGTTACAGAGCAGGAGCTTTCCGAAAGCGGATGGAAAGACGATGAAATCAAGCAGTCCAAATTCCCGGTTCTCGTCCGTGCCGATGTGCTCGGCTGTTTCTGCGAGGAGGATCTGGTATCACAGTTCGCGGTTTATCCGCTGGACATGAATATCTACGGTGTCCGCTATCCCGTCGGTTTTGTCACCAGCGTCTGCACCTACCCGGAATACACCGGCCAGGGCATCATGAAAAAGCTGATGATCCGGAGTCTCACGCGCATGCGGGAAAACCACCGTTCCTTTGCGCTTCTCTATCCCTACTCTATTCCGCTCTACCGGAATCTCGGATGGGAAATCATTTCCAATAAGATGACGTACACCATCAAGGACACGCAGGTGCCGCGGAAACTCAAAGCCCCTGGCTATGTGCGCCGCGTGGCATGGGATGACAAGGATTTTAAGGAACTACATACCAAATTTGCTTCGAAGACGCACGGCTGCCTCTACCGCAACAATCTGGCGTGGGAAGAATATTTCCGCTGGGATGAGGATGATACCGTCGTTGCGATCTACTATTCCGCTGATGATGTGCCGTACGGCTACATGGTCTATCTGATCAGCTCCGATATCATGCATATCAAAGAGATGATCTATCTGAACCGTGAGGCGCAGCTGGGACTCTGGGAGTATATTCATGCACACGATTCCATGATCGATGAGGTCAAAGGAAATAACTACTACAGTGAACCCATCGCGTTCGAGCTTGAGGACAGCGATATCAAAGAAACGATTCGCCCGTACTCGATGGGGCGTATCATCGATGTCGTGCAGTTTATGGAACATTACGCCTGCGACCCGGACGAGCCGGATGTGTGTATCCGTTTTGAGATCGAGGATGAGCTGCTTCCGTGGAACAATGACAGCTTCACATTCTTCTTTGAAAAAGGACACTGTGTGCCGACCGACCGCGAGCCGGACCATGTGATGAAAATGACGATCGCATCGCTCACGACACTGCTGCTCGGCTACAAGACGGCTTCCAAGCTGTATGAGATGGCGCGCATCGAAACAACGCCGCAGACTGTGGAATGCCTGGACGACCTGCTCTTCCACCATATTCCATATGTTTCGGACTATATTTAATTTATTTTACGCATTGCAAAAGAGGGACTCCCGTGAAAGGAATCCCTCTTTTTCTATGTAACATTTTTTAGTTTTCTTCCAGTTTAATTTTCTCCTGCAGCACAACGCAGCCTGCCATATCGCCGATGACGTTGACGCATGTGGCACCCATGTCACACAGTGTGTTGATACTGATGTAAACACCCATGACGCCGGCCGGAAGGCCTGCCATCGTGGCGAGTGCCGCGAATGATGCGATCGCGCCGCCCGGGATACCCGGTGTTCCGACAGAAAGCAGGACGTTGGCAAGCAGAATGATCACCATCATCGAAATGCTGACGTTGATGCCGCAGGCATTTGCGAAGAACATGATCATAAACGACATCAGGATCGATACCGCATCCATGTTGACGGTGGCACCGAGCGGGATTGCGATACTGCTGATCTGGTTCGAAACGCCGAGTTCTTTCTCGACACAGCGCTTGCTGATTGGGATCGTCGCGGAACTGGAACATGTTCCGAATGCATTCAGGGCTGCCGGCATGATCGCCTTAAAGAACTTGACCGGACTCGTCTTTCCGATGAGTTTTACAGCGCCGCCGTAGACGACGATCGCAAATCCATAGAATGCCACATACAGAATGATGAGCTGGGTTGCCAGGGAAACGATGGTTTTGGTTCCGTTTGCCTCGACAACCGGCACGATCGTACAGAAGACACCGATCGGGGTGAAGTACATAACAGTGCTGATGACTTTTAAACAGACCTCATTCAGGGAGTCGATCACGTTTAAGAGCGGCTGTCCCTTCTCTCCGACCGCAATCAGCGTAAAGCCGACAACGACAGCGAACACGAGTACCTGGAGCATGTTGCCCTCCGCAAATGCTTTCACCGGGTTGGACGGGATCAGGTTTTTGATCGTGTCGAGGATGCTGGTCATCTCGGTCGCCTGGATATCGGAAGTTGCCATCTCAAAATGGACTCCCTTTCCGAGGCGGATCAGTCTTGGAATGATAATGCCGACTGCACTTGCAATCGCGGTGGTGCACAGGAAGAAAATCATCGAGTAGCCGGTGATCTTACCTGTCGTTTTTGCATTTCCGATGCTGCAGATGCCCATGACAATTGAGCAGAATACCATCGGGAAAATCATCATATTCAAGGCGTTCATGTAGATGCCGCCGATGACGCCGGTTACGGTCAGAATCGGCGTAAAGCGGTCCGCCAGAAGAAGTCCGGTTAAGATACCGAGAATCAGTCCGGTAAAGATCGCACCTGTAATATGCTTCTGATACCATGCATAAAACTTTTTCATATGTTCTCTCTTCTCTCCTTTTTCACAGAGTAAGAGGCAGGTGTCCCTGTATCTTCTACCTGCCTCTTCGCATACGGCCATCTTATCACACAACCGCGGATAATTCCACCTAAAAATGGATTTATCCGCGGTTTTTCTGGCTTTTTGTCTTTTTTCTCTTTTTATACGGCTGCTGCCCGGCTGTGGACTTTCTTCCGCACAATCAGATAGCAGATCACCTGCATGATAATCGTGATGATCCACGATCCCGGATACGAAATGAACAGCACATACAGCGAGCGGTGCTGCGGGAAAATGCCGAAGATCCACACGATTCGCGTTCCGACCGTTCCGATGACGGACAGAATCATCGGCACCGCCGAGCATCCCATACCGCGCAGGGCTCCCGGGAAGAGGTCCATGATGCCGCAGAGGAAATACGGAACCGTCGTGATCGACAGAATTTCCATACCGCAGCGGATAACCTCCGGGTCCCCGGTGTAAATCTGCAGGATTTCCGTACCGAACAGATACGCGCCGCCACCCATCACCAGTGCGATGCCGCTGGAGAGAATCAGGCAGTCGATCAGCACCTTATCCATTCGTTTGTATTTTCCGACACCGTAGTTCTGGCTTGTGAAGCTCATGCACGCCTGGGTGACGGAGTTGACTGAGGTGTATAAAAATCCCAGCACATTGTTGGACGCCGTGTAGCCTGCCATTGCAATCGAACCGAAGGAATTGACGGATGACTGCAGCAGCACGTTCGAGAAGTTGATAACGGTACTCTGAATACCCGCCGGGATGCCGACCTGGAAAATCGGGATGATGTAATCCTTTTTCATGCACAGCTTCGAGAACCGGAGCTGATAACTTCCCTCGCTCTTATAGAGGCACCGCAGAACCAGCACGCAGGAGATCGCCTGCGAAACCACCGTTGCAATCGCCACACCTGCCACGCCGAGACTGAACACGATCACGAGGAACATATTCAGACCAGCGTTGATCACACCCGATACAATCAGGAAATACAGCGGCCGCTTCGTGTCGCCGACGGCACGCAGAATCGCCGCACCGTAGTTGTACAGCATGAAAAACGGCATTCCCATAAAGTAAATTCTCATATACAATGCCGACTGATCAATGACATCCGCCGGTGTATCCATCAGCTCCAGCGCGCCTTTTGCAAAAAATACGCCCACAAACGCCATCACAACGCCGCTGATCAGCGCCAGCATGATCGATGTATGTACCGTTTCCGACATCTCCCGGTCGCGCCCCGCTGCATAATACCGCGCCGCAAGCACATTCGCACCGAGCGAGATTCCCATAAACAGATTGATGAACACGTTGATGAGTGCCGTTGTCGATCCGACAGCCGCAAGCGCCTGGCTTCCGCTGAACCGTCCGACGACGATGATATCCACCGCGTTGAACATCAGCTGCAGAATGCCGGACACCATCAGCGGCAGCGAAAAGGAAATCAGCTTGTCCATAATCGTGCCGTTGCACATGTCGATTTCATATTTGTTCTTTTTCAAAAATACTCCTCCTTCTTTTGTAGCAGATATGCAGTCTTACACCGCAGACATATACAGAAATGATACCACTTTTTTCCGGTTCTGCACAGAGACTTTCCATAATTTATTGACTTCTGTAAAGTCCACAGGTAAAATAAATACAATTACAGTTTTTCTGTATATAAATCAAGGACAGGAGAGAACCTATGAAAAAAATATGGATTACAGGTGCCGAAGGCCACATCGGTACTGCCCTTCTGGAACTGCTGGAGGGTGTGGAATATCAGCTTCTTCCAACGGATATTCACGAGGTTGATATTACCAAAATCGATGAAGTCACACAGTTTGTTTATGTCAACCGTCCCGACGTTATCATCAACTGCGCCGGTATGACCGACGTTGCCGAGTGTGAAAAAAACATCGACGAAGCCTATCGTGTCAATGCCATCGGTGTGCGCAACGTAGCGCTTGCCGCCAATGATATCGACGCAAAGGTTATTCAGATCTCAACGGATGACGTTTTCGACAAGGAATCCCGCATCCCGTACAACGAGTTTGATACCGTGCATCCGCGTACGATCTACGGAAAATCAAAAGAGGCCGGAGAGAAAATCCTGACACAGCTTTTGAACCGCTTTGTCATCATCCGAAGCTCCTGGATTTACGGGATCGGCCGCGATTTTGTGGATGAAGTACTCCGCAATGCGGCAAAGGGCGGCACGATGGAGGTTCCAAATAACCAGTATGCGGCTCCGACCAGTGCTTTTGAGCTTGCACGCGTGATCTGCCACTTTATCGACAGCGAGGAGTATGGTCTGTACCACGTTGTCTGCCCCGGAAGCTGCAGCCGCTATGAGTTTGCAAGAACCATCCTCGAGTATACCGGAAAAACCGGTGACCTTGATCTCTACCCGGTTGTCGCACGCGATGATGTCCGCCCGACCTATTCTGTTCTGGACAACATGATGCTCCGCCTGACCGGTATTCCTGAGCCGCTCGACTGGAAAACGGCACTGAAAGAATATCTCGAAGAAACCGGAGGAATCGAATAATGGTCCGAAACAGAAAAGAAACAACGGAAAAGTCAAAAAAGAAGCTCGGGCTTTCCACCCAGATTTTTATTGCCCTGCTGGCCGGTGCGCTGCTCGGCGTGGTGATTCACTATTGGATCCCGTCCAGCTATATCAAGGACACCGTCATCGTAGAAGGTGTGCTTTATGTCATCGGACAGGGCTTTATCCGCCTGATGCAGATGCTTGTCGTACCGCTTGTCTTCTGCTCCCTCGTCTGCGGAAGTATGTCCATCGGAGACAGCAAAACCCTCGGAAAGGTCGGCGTAAAAACGATCGGCTTTTACCTTGTTACCACAGCACTTGCCGTCTGCATCGCACTTGGAACCGCCCTGCTCATTCACCCGGGGCTCGGACTTAACATGAGTGCGGTTCAGAAAGCCGACCTGTCCTCGACAGCAGCAGATTCCAGCGTCAGCCTGGTGGATACACTGCTCAACATCATCCCGAAGAACCCGATTGGTTCCATGGCAAACGGCGATATGCTTCCCATCATCGTATTCGCCCTGTTTGTCGGCGTAATGCTGGCAAAGCTCGGAAACCGCGCTTCGGTCGTTTCCAACTTTATCAGCCAGTTTAACGATGTCATGATGGAAATGACCATGACGGTCATGAAGGTGGCCCCGGTCGGCGTTTTCTGTCTGATTGCACGTACCTTTGCAACGGTCGGCTTTTCTGCGTTCGCACCGATGCTGAAATACATGGGAAATGTAACACTGGCGCTGGCACTGCAGTGCTTCGTCATTTATCAGGTTCTTCTGTTCGTATTCACACGGCTGAATCCGATTAAATTCGTGAAGAAATTCCTTCCGGTTATGGGATTTGCATTTTCCACCGCAACCTCCAACGCAACAATCCCGATGTCGATTGATACACTGAACAAAAAAATGGGTGTCTCGAAACAGATCTCTTCGTTCACCATTCCGCTCGGCGCAACCATCAACATGGATGGTACCTCCATTATGCAGGGTGTCGCTGTCATCTTCATCGCAGAGGCATACGGTATTCATCTGACTCCGGCAAACCTCGCAACGGTTGTTGTTACCGCAACACTGGCTTCCATCGGTACCGCCGGTATCCCAAGCGTCGGGCTTGTTACCCTGGCTATGGTACTGAATTCCGTCGGACTGCCAACGGAGGGTATCGCTCTTATCATGGGTATCGACCGTATTCTCGATATGCTGCGTACCGCCGTCAACATCACAGGCGATGCTGTCTGCACAACGATTGTCAGCCATCAGGAAAAGGCGCTCAACCGCGAAGTATTCAATCGCAATTAACTGCAATAAACTGCTTGCGAAAAGCCTTTTTCAGACACGCTCTAAGGCTAAGAAAACGCGTTCCCGTTTTCGGAAACCCCTGTGGTTTCCGGCGGGAACGCGTTTTTCTTATCTTATTTTTCTGTTACAGTTCAAATGCCTGGCGGATGCTGTCGTAATGCAGGAATTTACCTTCTGCGGCGTACTCTTTGATTTCGTCCGGCGTAGCAAAACGGTAGCCGTCTGTTTCTTCCTCCTGAAGATGGAGATCTTCGTCTTTGACATCCATCACGAAGCGATAGACATCGACAAAGTAATTGTCTCCCTCATCCGGGTTGATGCGCCGGTAGGTAAAGAGATAACCGCCGTCAGCCTTGCTCACATCGAGTCCGGTTTCCTCTCTGACCTCACGGCGCACGGCCTCCCAGGAGCTCTCTCCTGCCTGTGCCGCGCCGCCGGAAACCTCCCACCAGCCCGGTGCCCAGGCTTTCGTCATGACACGTTTTGTGATAAGGAAGGTTCCGTCCGGTCTTGCGATTACGCCGAGCACCGTCAGGTGAAACTCGTCCGGCTTCATATGCCAGTCATTCCGCTTCATCGTGCGGCCGGTCGGCTGTTTGTTTTCATCATAGATATCCCAGAGTTCCATATCGTGTTTTCTCCTGTCGAACTTCTTCCGAACCCCATCGCGATTTTTCTTCCCTTTCGCATGGTTCTGAATCATTACAGATACTGTTTAATCTCTTCCATCACATTTTCCAGCGGAATCTGTGTTTTCAGAGTCTTATCGCGGGATGCAACCTCGACAACGCCCTGTTTCATATTTTTCGGGCTTACGATGATGCGAAGCGGAATACCGAGCAGGTCGGCATCGGCAAACATTACGCCGGCTCTGACGCTTCTGTCGTCGTAGATCACTTCGATGCCTGCGTTCTGCAGATCCTCGTACAGCTTGTCCGCGTATGCTCTTACTTCCTCGTCATCGACGCGGACCGCACAGAGGTGTACCTGCCACGGAGCGATAGCTTTCGGCCAGATCGGGCCGTACTCATCGTGATGTGCCTCGCAGACCGATGCTGCCAGACGGCCGACACCGATACCGTAGCATCCCATGATCGGGGTCTTGCTCTCGCCGTTTGCATCGACATAGGTCATATTCATGGATTTTGTATATTTGGTTCCAAGCTGGAAGATATTTCCGACCTCGATACCTCTGGAGATCTTCACGGTCTTTTTGCCGCATTTCGGGCAGATGCCGCCCTCCTGGATTTTTGCAAAATCGTGATACTCGGCATTCGGAACGTCGCGCTCCATGTCGAGTCCTTTGTAATGATGCTCTGCCTCGTTGGCTCCGCAGGAAAGGTTGTTTCTTCCCTCGAGGGATTTATCATAGAGAACAACGGCATCTCCGTTCACCTTCAGGTTCACCGGTCCGATATAGCCTGCGTTCAGTCCGCATTCTTCGGTGATCACGGCTGCGTGAACCTGCTCGCCGAGGAAGTTGACCAGCTTCGTCTCGTTGACTTCGAGATCACCGCGGATGAAAAGGACAACGTATTTATCATCAACATTCTGCTGATAAACAACGGCTTTGCAGGAGTTCTTTGTCTCGTCTCCGAAGAAATTGCAGACGTCTTCAATGGTGTGGACGTTCGGTGTGTAAACCTTTTCGAGTGCAGCGGATTCTGCGTCTCTTGCGATGTCGGAAATGTTCTCAGCTGCTTCCATGTTGGCTCTGTAATCGCAGGAATCACACAGAACGATGGAATCCTCTCCGACCGGAGTCAGAAGCATGAACTCGTGGGAGATATTTCCGCCCATCATACCGGAATCGGATTTGACAGATACCACCTCCGGCACGCCGACACGCTCGAAGATGCGCTCGTATGCTGCGTGGCATTTCTCGTAATACTGCTCCAGATCTTCCTGGCTGGTATGGAAGGAGTAAGCATCCTTCATCGTAAACTCACGCACACGGATCAGTCCGGCTCTCGGACGGGCCTCATCACGGAATTTTGTCTGGATCTGATAGATCATAAACGGATATTTGGTGTAGCTCTGTGCATACTCGCGTACAAGGTGTACGGCTGCCTCCTCGTGGGTCATGCCGAGTACCATTTTGGCATTGTTGCGGTCGGTGAAACGCAGCAGTTCATCGCCGATGCTATCGTAACGGCCGGACTCATCCCACAGAGAAGCCGGCATGACAACCGGGAACTGCACTTCCTGGCCGTCGATTTTGTCCATTTCCTCGCGCAGGATCTGCTCGATTTTGCGCACAATGCGGCGCAGCGGCAGATAGGAAGAATAGATTCCGTTTGCCATATATTTGATGTATCCGCCTTTTACCATAATAGCATGGCTGTCGATGACACAGTCAGCAGGTCTTTCTTTGAAGCGCTCTCCTACTAATTTTTCAAGTTTCATTTTCTGATTTCCTCCTTATTCTTTGGGTTTTCAACATCTGAAGTCTTCCAGACGCGAGAACATTCCAGCCTGTCCGATTTTAAGCTTTTAGTCAACATTTTACGCATCTAACTCATCACTGAAGTAACGAGAATGCGATGCTTCATTTTCAAACAGAAAAAAGCCCTAAACCGCAAGCTGCAGTTTAGGGCGAATTTTTTTATCCGCGGTACCACCTAAATTCAGGAAAACTCCTGCACTCTGACACAGAGCATTTGTACCCCACGATTTTTGTATTTTGTAATACGCGTGATCTCTGCTCTCTGTACCTTCTCTGTAACGGGAGATCCCGGTGCAGCCTACGAAATAAATTTTCCCTGATGGATTTTCTTCTCTTCGGTGCACAGCTCCAAGACCGGTTCACGATAGATTCTGCAAAAAGCTTTCACCTGCCGCTTTCTCTCTGAATGCGCTCTGTCGCTACTGTTTCTTTTCGTCGCTTTTTCACTGCACTGATTGTAGCAGAAACCGGAAAAGAATGCAAGCCCGTTCCTTCTGCTTTTTCTGCATAAACGCCCGCCCAGGTTACAGGCCTTCCCGATACATTCTGCTGATTGCCGCCTGGGCTTCCTCAGACTGTTTTTTCTCAATCCATGCTTTGCGGTCACTCAGGATAGCCAGCATCTCATCGACAACGTCCTCGGCGCGCGGGCTTGTGACGCGGTAGAGATAGCCGAGCATCCGCGTGGCGGTAAAATCGGTGTTCATCTGGCGGTATGCAATTTCCCGGCAGAAGTCGTCCGGGTAACCGTTGTGTTTTAACGCACGGTACAATTCGTCATTTCTCGTTTCTGGCATTGCCTGTCTCCCTTTTTCCTTTAAACATTTACGTTTCCGCTGTTCAGACCTTCCGTCTTTTCCTCAAGTGGCAGCCAGTCCAGTGCCTTTTTGATCCACTCATCCCAGAAATCCCATTCATGGCCACCCTTGCTCTCATAGTAGACAATGTCCATGCCGCTCTCTTCCATCCGTTTATGGTAGAGACGGTTTACTTCCAGAAGTCCGTCCTCTGTTCCGCACGCCTGGAATACGGTCGGCACATTGACAGACGGATCTTTTTTCCGTGCTTCCTTTAACTGCTCGATAAGAACAGCCGGGTTTTTGTCACTCTTTGCTGCTTCGACCAGATTTCCGAAATAACCTTCTTCATGTGCAAAGCTGTCCGCTCTGCTCTCTTCCGGATTTTCCAGCACATGAAGTGCACCGGACAGGCAGATCACAGCCCCGAAGGTATCGTGATATTTCAGGCCATTTCTGAGTGCGCCAAAACCACCCATGGAAAGGCCTCCGATAAAGGTGTCTTCTCTTTTTCTGGACAGCGGAAACATTTTTCTTGTAATCTCAACCAGTTCTTCTCCGATAAACTGTCCGTGCATGGCACCGATGGACGGCTGATCCACATAAAACGCATTCTCGCCGGCCGGCATGACAACGGCAAGGTTTTTCTCCTCTGCCCATCTTTGGATTCTGGTTCCATGAACCCAGTCTGTCTCATTCCCAAAAATGCCATGCAGCAAATACAGCGTTTTAAACGGTTTTTCCTCGCGCTCCGGCTGCCCAAAGGTAAATTTGTCGACCGGCAGAATAACCTGCAGCGGTACGGTGCGCATTAAAGTTTTTGACATGAAGCTTACCTGAATAAATGCCATAATAAAAATCCCCCTGTGGATATATATTTTTCTTTATTTTACGCCTTATTTCTGCGTTTCGTCAACGTGGAGTTTTGCGTTCCTCCGGTTCCGGCTTGCACCCCGAAGCAATTCACGATATAATCATGTTTATAGCAATCCCAGAAAATAATGCAAAAAATTCAGCACTGCAGAACGTGAATTACTGCGTCACGGATTTTCGTCGTACCCCGGTACGCCTTCAAATCCGTTCCTTGTAATTCGCGCCCTGCAGCACTGCCTTTTTTGCGTTATTTTCTGGTCTTGCTATAGTTTGAATTTTTTCTGTGACAAGATAAGGAGATTTTCTATTATGATAAAGTTGATTGCAACCGATGTCGATGGAACGCTCGTCAAAGACGGCACACTTCTGATCGACCCGGAATATATGACTGTTGTTTCCAGGCTTGTCGACCAGGGCATCCATTTTGTTGTCTGTTCCGGCCGCCAGTTTTCCAGTGAACAGAAGCTTTTCGCTCCGATCAAGGACCGCCTGCTCTACATCTCCGATGGCGGAACTGTCGTGCGCACACCGGAAAAGATTCTGAAAACATATCCGATGGAAACGGCACTCTGGAAATCCATGTGCCGCATGGTACACGACGAACTTCCGTCCTGCGACTGCTTTGCCGCCACCCCGGACTACTGCCTCGCCGAAGATGCCGGAAGCCGCATGTTTCACTGGCTCCGCGACTCCTACGGCTTCGATGTCCGCGAAGTACCGGATCTATCGAAGGTAGAAAACGAGGACATTATCAAATTCACAATCTACCATCCAACCTCCTGTGAAGAGCTTTGCTCCCCAAATTTCATCCCGGCGTGGAATCATCAGGCAAAACTCGCTGTCGCCGGTAAGGAATGGTTGGACTGCAACGCCCGCGGCGTCAGCAAATGGACCGGTCTCTCATTTCTGATGAACTACTTTGGCCTTACCCCAGACGAAGTCTGCTGCTTCGGCGACAACCTGAACGACATCGAGATGCTTCAGAACGCTGGCGAAAGCTACGCCGTCTCCAACGCCCGAGCGGAAGTCATCGCCTCAGCAAAACACACCTGCCCGCCGTACTGGGAGAACGGGGTGCTGCAGGTTTTGAAAACGTTTTTGAAGGAAACGACAAACCCGTTTTGAATCAAAAAATCCAGGCATCCTATACGGATGCCTGGATTTTTAATTCTCTGTTTCTTTACAGTACCCCATGCGGCGCAATGCCGATCGCAAATTCGACTGCAATCGCTACCAGGACTACCAGCAGCGAAATGATGAATCCGTGCAGCATCGGCTTTGCGCCGGAGCGGCAGAGGGATTTGAAATCGGTGTTCAGGCCGATGGCCGCAAGGGCGGCCACCATCAGAAATTTGCTGATGGTTTTTAATGCGGCTGCTGTGCCTGCCGGGATAAGACCTAAGGAGGTCAGTGCTGACATGGCGAGAAAACCTAAGATAAACCATGGAAAAATGGATTTGATGCTTACCTTTACGGCGGTTCCTTCTGCTGCCTGCGCCTTCCGTTTCAGATGTACGTTGATGGCGGCGAATGCCAGAACAGCCGGAATGATGGCGAGGGTCCGTGTCAGTTTTACCATGGTTGCGAAATCACCGGCAGCCTCGCTGAATGCGTAACCGGTGGCAACGACGCTTGAGGTATCGTTGACCGCAGTTCCGGCCCAGAGGCCAAACGCGGCATCTGAAAGGCCCATCCAGTGACCGAGGATCGGGAATACGACAATCATGACCGTATCAAATAAAAACGTTGCGGAGAGGCCATAGGCAATGTCCATATCGGTTGCCTCGATGACCGGCGCGATTGCCGCGATCGCGGAACCGCCGCAGATACCCGTGCCGGCGTTGATGAGGCTGCTCGTCTTCCAGTTCAGTCCAAGTGCTTTTCCGATCAGTGCGCCGAGGCCAAAGCACGTTGCCAGGGTAAATACCATAACCGTCAGGGAAAATCTTCCGACCGTCAGCACCGTGCGGATATTCAGGCTCGCACCGAGCAGAATAATCGCAAATTTCAGGATCTTCTTCGATGTAAATTTAATTCCCGGCGCTGTCACGCTGTTCGGCTTGTAAAAGGCATTCACAATCATACCGATAAACATGGCGATGACCGATGCCCCGATAAAGTGCAGTCCGGCGCTCTCCTCCAGGCTTTCCAGGAATTTCGCCGCAGCGGCAATCACCAGCGCAATCGCCGCTCCGGGAATCAGTTTCTTTGCGTTTTTCATAATAATAACTTCCTCCAGATGTATCGTTTTTTCTTTCTCTCTCCCCAAAACATTCCGTATTTTTCATCACGTCTGATGCTGCCACTTCCCGCTTCGATAGCGAAGGACAAAGAAAATGGCACGAACAACCCAGTCCATCGTCATGGCGACCCAGACACCGAAGACGCCGAATCCCATACGCACACCGAGCACATAGCTCATGCCGATTCTGCAGATCCACATGGAAAGAATCGAGAGAATCATGCAAAATGCCACATCATTGGACGCGCGGAGTACATTCGGCAGATTGAAGGCAATTGGCCAGATTATCATACAGCAGATGCCGTGGTAAACGATGATATCTTCCGTCATGGCTGTTGCCTCCGCAGACAGACTGTAAACGTGAAGCACCGCCGGAAGTGCCGCGATGACACCGAGACAGCAGACGATCATCAGGCCATAAATGATGATGTGCAGCTTTTTCGCATAGTATTTTACCTGCTCATAGTCTCCCGCTCCCGCGCACTGTGCGCTTACGGTCAGCACTGCATTTCCGATCGCCATACCGGGCAGTGTCTGGAAGACAGCAATCGTGTTGGACACCGCATTTGCCGCGATCGACGCTGTTCCGAACTGTGTGATCATACTTAAGACCATAATTTTGCCGAGCTGGAACATACTGTTCTCGAGGCCGTTCGGAATGCCGATGCCAAGGATTTTTTTCAGCATATGGAAATCCGGTTTTACTTTCACCGGATAAGAGCACCGCACCAGATACCGCTTATTATGTACGAGAACAAATGCTGCCACAGCTGCATACATACGTGAAAGCAGCGTTGGAATCGCAACGCCGTCCACGCCGAATTTCAGCGCATAGACCAGAAGCGCATTTCCCGAAATATTGATCAGGTTCATGACGATGGATATTTTCATCGGCGTTTTCGAATCACCCTGCGCGCGGAAAATGGCCGCACAACCGTTGTAAACCGCCAGAAACGGAATGGAAGCCGCTACGATCATCAGATAAATATTGCAGTTTCTTTCTACCTCTGCCGTAATGTTTCCAAACACAACATGTAGAATAAACGGCTTTAAAAGATAGACCGCCGCCATGATCACAACTGACAGCGCCGTTGTCACCAGCAGAAGCTGGTCAGCTGCCTCACATGCTTTATGCGGCCGCTTCTTTCCGATATACTGGCCGCACACGACGGCTCCGCCGGTTGCAATCGCGGTGAACATGTTGATCAGCAGAATAAAGATCGTATCAATCAGCGACACACTCGACACCGCCGCCTCGCCGACACTGGATACCATAATTGAATCCGCCATGCCGACTGCGATGGCAAGAAGCTGTTCAATCAGAAGCGGCACAATCAGCTGTTTCAGATCCGCATTGGAGAACAGGTCACCATCCCGTTCCTTCAGATAATTCATCTTTTGTTTCCTCCATTTTCATACCTTCTCCGTTGATGAGTTTTTACGCATGTGTATTACACTTATGCTGTTTTTATCTTACCTGCATTTTTACGTAAAAGCAAGAAGAACCGGCATTATCTCTTTACCGGTTCTCCATTGATTGTCTGTACCAGGACTTTGTCAAATCTTGCGTATTTTTTTACTTCTTTCATCAGCGTATCGAGGTCTTTCACAATCTGCTCGCGCTTTCCTGTCGGTCCTATGAAATATTCTCTGCCGCCCATTTCCAGCGGATTTCCTGTCGTTCTTGTGCGCACACCGAAAGTAAGTCTTCTGCTTCCTCTCCGGTAATAAATTGTATAGGTACGCGGCACATAGTTGAACAGGGAACTTTCTATTTCAGAAACCGTATAAAATTCACCACTCTCTTTCGCCGCCGCATACCGCCTGTCCTTCAGGCAGTCCATTTCGGCTACAGAAATAAAGCAGATCAGATAGTCCAGAAACGAAAACACAACCAGAATCAGCGCTTCCACGATTCGCCCCGTCTTTGTTTTATCCAAAATGTGAACATAGATATCTCCGTAAAATACCGCAAAGAAAAGAATAATACTCAAAATAATCTTAATCCACGGCCAGAGACGGGATTTAATTTTCCGGTTTACTTTAAAAACATTGATCCAGTCAAGCAACTGTTTTTCCTCCAAAGCTGTAATTATACATGTATTATACTACTCTCTTTCCCCCGTAAAAACAACAGAAATCCGATCACTTCCACTCTTCTCATGCTTTATTTTCCTTATACTTGACACCGTATGAAGTGAGGAGATCACAAAATTCGTCGGCACTGATTGGCATAGTACGGACACAACTAAATTGTGACTTATCAAATATCACAAAGCTAGTAAATGGATGATATGTTGAAAAAAACAGACCACTATCTTTTTGTTTTGATACGTTAAAGAAAAAATGATTTTTATATCTTTGTATAACGGAAAAATCCTCCCATACAATTTTTTTCTTATATCCCAAAAAGGCAAGTTCCATTCCCCACTTATGGATGTAAATACGTGTTAAAGCATCTACACTTCCCCATGACACTATCCCACAAATAAACATTATTCCAAATATTACCCAAAGCTTTTGAGGCAAATTATATAATTCACATTGTTTTTTTGCATCTTCCCAAAATCTTGTCATAAGATACCCGATGCCTATTAATGTAGCAACTTGTGCAAACATAAAAAACTTACGATATCCTGCTCTCATATTTTCTCTTTAATTCCTTCGATCTTTATTTTCTTTCCGTGTACTGAACACCATATGAAGTGAGCAGTTCACAAAATTCGTCGGCGTTAAGCGGCATGGTATGAACAGAACGATTTCGCGAATTATCGAATATTACAAAACTGGTAAAGGGATGAAACATTGCCCAATACGGACCTGCATCTTTTTGTTTTGACATATTGAAGAAAAAATGATTATGATATCTTCGTATAACAGAAAATTCTTCCCATTCGATTTTTTTCTTATATTTCAAAAATGAGATCTGCATTCCCCATTCATAAATGTAAATACTGGTTAAAGTATTTATAATTCCAGCAGCCGTACCAAAAGTATAAATCATAAACCACAATATCATAAGTGCTTTATCTTGCATGTTATAAGAACTAATTTGACCTTTTCCCTCTTCCCAAAAATTCAGCATAAGGTATCCGCAGCCCATAAATACCAATATACTAAAATATTTATAAAATTTACGATATCCTGCCTTCATATTTGCCACCTACTAATTTAACTTTTTGAACATTTCCGCTTTTACAACATCAAAGTTGTCTGCGCAAAGGAATCTGCACAATTCCAGATCGTAATAGCGGCTGGCGGTGACATAGAGCTTGGTGTCGTCATCGTAGCAGTAAGCACGATAGCGGAATGGATTGAGCTTTCCGATATTTTCTCCGCTGGTATCGGTCAGACCGGTCTGTTTTCCCCATATTTAAAACGAGCATTACCTCTATTAGAAATATAATACTTGTTTTTAATGAATATGCATGGAACTCATCTTTTCCATTTACCCATATACTCACCACATAGTAATTAATAATAACACACAGAATCAAATCTACACCTGTACCAAATTTTCCCCATATTACTTTCATACAATTTTCTCCTCGTTATTTCTTTCGACTGTGCAATATTCGCACCACTTGTATCCATGGTATTTACCAGTTCTCCCCCTGCATCGTAAGAATAGTTTACTCCCTGCTTTCCATCGCTGTCAATCCGTCCGATGACATCGTTTTGCAAAGATGGGATTTTATACTCTTCCCCCGTAAAAACAATATGCTTTATGGCAGTTGATCCATCCCGCTCCCGACAGCAGTCTGCCCCAGCTTTTGTTTCTGATTTCTGTGATCGTATAGCTTCCCTGGTCTTTGATGACTCCCACCACCGGGTATTCTACTCCGGGACCTGTGCGGATGTTGAGCGCCGGGTCTGTTACACGGTAGATGCCGGGATTGTATTCACTTTTCTCACTGCCGTCTTCTGTTTCCCGAATCAGACGCTGGAACCGCTCCCAGTCTCCCCGCTTCTGAATCTGGGACGGGCAGTTTTTGCTGCAGATGTCGTAATGCCGGTAAACTGCATCTGATGGAATCCCCGTCTCGTTCATCAGGTTTTTCACCAGCTCCACCGTATGTAAAAATGCGGTTTCGTAATCATATCCTTTCTGCACGCACATCTCAACCGCGATGCTGTTCCGGTTTCCATATCTGCCGAATAGATTTTTACTTCCATAATTTCTCCCGACATGCCAGCATCCTCTGCTGTGCGGCGCAGCCTGATAAGCGATCTCCCCGTCATCTACGTAATAATGCGCCGACATAATCTGAAAATTTCCCTGGTACTGCGCTCTTGCATGCGCGCGGGCATCGGCTCCGGCGGCAAAATTGTCTGTATTGTGTACCACAATACACTGCGGATGATTTTCCGACCATGTATTCTGGTTGCTACAATAGCTTCTGTCAACCCTCATTTACTCTGCTCCTCCTTTCTCAGCACATCAATCCTTGACCGCAGAACCTCAGGGATTTTCACACCCATCAGCCCTGCATTTTCCAAGATCGAAACCGCTTCATTTAAAATAAATCCAATGCAGACGGCATCCCGCAGGTAATTCGTCTGTGTGAGCTGATCCAGTTTTTCCGCGACCAGCACAAAGAACAGCATCATCCCTTTTCTGCAAAGCCCTTTCCATCCCGCACGGCTCTCCAACGTTCCGTTTTCAGATTTCGGACTCTTTTTAAAAACAACAGGAAGCAGAACACCTCCTGTGATCCAGTCAATTGCCATGAAGCAGACCAGCGTTTCCAGCGCAGCATCCCAGCCTCCAAACTGTGCCGCAAGGAAGCTGCCTGCTACGGCAAGGATCGTGCGATAAATTGATTTCATTGGCATTTCCTTCTTTCTTTTTCTAAATTTGCATATAAAAAGGGAAGTGGCTGGTAATTCGTGGATCTTACGGCCACTTCCACTCTTTTTGTATGTTATTTACTTTCCGTATACTTGACACCGTATGAAGTGAGGAGTTCACAAAATTCGTCGGCGCTGAGCGGTATGATTCCCCAGCCCGGTCCGCGGAACTTGTCGAATATCATGATACTGGTAAATGGGTGATAGGTACACCAGAACAAACTGTCATCTTTCTGTTTCGATATGTTGAAGAAAAAATGATCATTGTATCTTTGTATCACAGTAAAATCTTCCCATTCTATCTTTTTTTCATAGCCCCAAAAAGATAACATTATTCCCCATTCATAAATATAAATTCGTTTTAGTAGAAATGTCACAGTTCCATAAGCTGCTATGCTTAAAAAGAACATTATTCCTAGAAACACTATGATACTTGTTTTTAATGAATAGGCGTGGAACGCATCTTTTTCATTTACCCACAGGCTCACCCACCAATAACTACTAATAGCACACACAATCAGGTCTACGCCGGTACCAAATTTTCCCCATACTACTTTCATACAATCTTCTCCTCGTTATTTCTTACGCTTTGCCTTTGTACAAAACTATTTTTCTTCGCGCAAAGGCATCTTAAAACTTTTCTATCTAAGCGCTGGAAGTCCTATATTTTGCATTTTTCTGGAAATTGCAGGCTTATTACTCTGCCAGTTCTTCTTTTTCCCCCCAACTTTTTTTGTACTAAAGTTGATGTTGCTGTTTTTCTTAAGTGTTGATCCATTTTTATTTGCCTGTTTCTTGGGTTTTCCAAACACTCCATCCAAAACACCGCTTTTGGGATAGCTCAGTAATGGAGACTGAAAAAAGTCTGTAAAAGCACCCAATGCATTCTCAATAGTTTCATTTTTTACATATGCGTTATACGTTTTAGGTTCTAACAAGGTCATTATAGCATCGTAAAATCCTGCCCCCATTGCTCTTGCCATATCTCCTGATTCCTGATACTCTAAATATCCTCCTTTCAAACCACTTACTACTACTGAAAAGATAATTCCTTGGCTATCTCCCAAAACACTACTGATTGCACTTTCTATGGCCACCTCTGCAATTCCTTCTAAGGTTACTTTCTCATTCGCCATTCCGCACTGTACCGCATATACAAATACATCTTTTAAGATATTCCATGCTACTTTTCTGGGATCGATTCCTGGGAATGCCAGCATTAAAATTCCAAAATCACCATCATCATCTACCGCATTCACCGGATTGTTGCAACAGTACACATAAAGGTTCTTTCCATTCATGCTAAACATTTTCGCTTTTACAGCATCAAAGTTGTCCGCACAAAGGAATCTGCACAATTCCGGATCATAATAACGGCTGGCGGTGACATAGAGTTTGGTATCGTCATCGTAGCAGTAAGCACGATAACGGAATGGGTTTAGTTTTCCGATATTTTCTCCGCTGATATCGGTCAGACCAGTCTGTTTTCCCCATGCATCGTAAGAATAGTTTACTACCTGTTTTCCATCGCTGTCAATCAGTCCTATGACATCATTCTGGCTGTTGTACAAGTAATAATACTCTTTTTCTCCCTTTTTCAGCATCAGCGGGGATTTATCCGCACCGTAAACAAACTGAACCAGTACATCTCCATACTTCGTTCCCATCAGTTTGTTTCCGCACCAGTAGTTCTTATGGCTGATTCCGTTCAGGTCTTTCCACTGGACTCTGTGTCCTTCGCTGTCGTAATGGTAAACTGCTTTCTTTCCGTTTAAGGTCAGACTCTGCAGCAGGCTTCCTCTGTACCAGGTCAGTGTTCTTCCCTGATAAGCTGTAATGTTGCCGACCGCATCATAGGAAATGCTGCTGCCATTATAGGAAATAAGCTGATCTTTCCATCCTGAAGCACGGTAGGTAAGCAGATCTGTCTTTACCGCATTGCCCAGTGTTCCCGTTGTATAGGAATACTCTTTTCTGGACGTCATATTCATTCCGGCATCGTAGGTATACGTAATACTCTTATTTTCCCATGCAGAATCCACACGGGTCAGTTCACTCAAAGCATTATACATATATTTTACTTTCTGAACACCATTCTCGGAAATCGTAACAATATTTCCTACTGCGTCATAAGTAAAGGACAGTTTCTTTCCGTTATTGTTGATTTCTTTGAGAAGCAAGGTTGTAATTCCTGCTTTTCTTCCCGGCACAAAAGTGTACCTGTTCTTTCTGCAATGCAGATCGGCATGGAACTCGCAAAAAGACAGCCTGCTGCCTGATGGATTGACTCCATTCTTAAGGCAGTAGGCTGTCTTTTCCGCTATACCCGCTCCACTAATAGCTGCTGCATCGGTGTGAGTGTTTCGGTTTTCAGTTCATTTAATTCCCTGATCTTATCTGTCGTCGTATAGAATTTCTTTGCGATATCCCACAGGGTATCCCCCGGCTTGACGAAGTAGCAGGTGATGCCCGGGAGGCTCTGCAGTTCTTCCGGATCTCGGTCTTTTTCTTCGACGTACTGCATTACCATCTCTTTTCTGCGGCGGAAGACGAGGGCGTTCAGGTTCAGTACGACTTTGGCTTCGATGTCGCTGCTGTCCGGCATGGTTGTGGAGAGCTGGTCAATGGAGGACTGGAGTTCGTAGCGGCAGTCCGGTCCGATTCCCGGGACTTCGATGGTGTGGCGGAAAGGGAGGGCGGTTTCGGCGGCGTAGAACGGCATTTCGTCGTCACTGACCACGTAGAGCGCCCTGAGTTCCACCACACCGGTTACTTCGATGCCGTTTTCTACGTTTCTTTCCTCGTCGATCTTGATTTTGCCGTCGCTGTGGCAGATCTGCAGAATTTTATTTTTCGGCACGCGCATCTGCAGTTTGTCGGTCAGGCGGCATTTGGAGGAATTGCGGATCAGAAGGCTCTCCAAAGTCTCCTCCTGCACTTTTGGAATGCATTCTCGGTGCGGATGGTAAACGTCCTGCAGAAGTGATACGGTTTCTTCCTGATACAGACAGATGTCAAGTTCGAGTACGGCCTCCGCCTGCAGGACCCGCTCCTCGCCGTCGGAATCGGGCTGGATTTCGAGTGTGGTCTGGCCGAGTGTGCTTTCGATCCGCGGGATCATCTCGGAGATGCAGCCCTGGCATTCCACTTCTGCCTGGAACGGGAGCGCCTGCTCCACCCACTGCAGCGGGTGATCCTCCTCGCCGTCGCTGTACAGACAGAAGACAAAGAGTTCTCCCTGCGCACTGACCCGCCCCTCTTCAGAGCGGAGATCGAGACCGCGCACTTCCAGATCCTGCCAGAGAATCTCGTGCAATTCCGGCTTGCCGGACGGAATCGTAAGCTCCTTTTTGACACGCAGCACATCTTTTTTCTGCACTGCAAGCTCAACCACGCGGTATTCTTTCCGCTTCACCGCGACGTCGCTCTCCCCGCGGATTTCCATCGGCACGGCAAGGTCGCACAGTTCCTCGATCCACGCGTGCAGCGTGACGATCGCGCGCACGCCCAGCTTCCGCGAGTTGATGAGATGCAGGTTCAGATCTTCCACTTCCCAGGTGATGCAGACCTTGTCGCCCCCTGTCAGACCATCGAGATGGATCGTCTCGTCGATCGGAAGCTCGCCGGAGAGCTGGCAGATCCGGCGCCGTTCGCCGTCGGAGACGTACAGCAGATGAAAGGTGAGGCCGCCGAATACACGCGCTTTTCCTTCCGAAATCTGCACATCCCCGATCGTCACCTCGCCTTTTTTCTGAATCATCCGCCCCACATCGGGCCTTGCGTCCGGCACATTGTAGTCCTCGTCAAACGTAATCTGTGACACCGCTTCGCTTTTTCTGCTGATCTGATGCAGAATCTTTTTTACAAAATCCATAAGGCTCCTCCCACTCTAATCCTCAAATACGACTGAGATTCCCGCCGCCGCTTTCGTTTTCAGCACGACGTAAGGGCAGGAGGCGGCGCCTTTCTGCTCCTCCTTTGCGGCAGGTCCGACGAGTTTTGTCCGCACGAAAACGGCGTTTTCCGATTTCGATACTTCTTCGATCTGTATGGAAAAGCCTCCGCTTTTCTGCTTTCCGTAGCCGCGCAGTATGTAGAGATCGTCCCCGCTCTCGTACGCCATCTGGAACGCGGATTCTTTTTTCTTACGCAAAATCTGATCGATTTCCGGCGGAAAATCGCCCGGCTTTACAATCGCATACGACAGTTCTTTCCGCTCGCCCTCGCTCACATCTGTGATCCGGCACGATGCTAGGAGCATCAGGATCACCGCCGCCAGAAGAACTCTTCCCCGTCTCTTTTTCTTCATCATTCCAAACGCCGCTTCCCGCTCTTTCTATCCATTGTATGACGGGCCACAGTCTTCTATGACGCAAAATCTTTTTCCGAAAAAGACGAAAGTTATTGCAACCCGCCCCATATATGACGTATACTGAAAAGTACGCAATAATTGAATATCACTATTTTTACCAAGAGGAGAAAAAGATTCATGATTCGTTTTATTCTGGTCATTCTGACCGCTTTTCTGTATCTGATTCTGTCGATCCCGGTGCTTCTTGTTCTGCTTCTGATCCGGAAGAAAAAGCCGGAGGTCTGTGACAAGGTAAGCCGCTCCCTGATCCGCTGGATTTTTCGCGTAATTCTGTTTTTTTCCGGCACGAAGATCACCGTAAAAGGTCAGGAAAATATTCCGAAGGACCGGGCTGTTCTATACATCGGCAATCACCGCAGCTATTTCGATATCCTTGTAACCTATACAACGGTTCCGGGTTCCTGCGGATTTGTCGCCAAAAAAGAACTTTCACGCATTCCGCTGTTAAAGAACTGGATGGAACTCATCCACTGCCTGTTTCTCGACCGTTCCGACATCAAGCAGGGTCTGCAGATGATTCTCTCCGGATGTGAGGAGATCAAGAGCGGCACTTCCATCTGTATCTTCCCGGAGGGTACCCGCGGCAAGACGGAGAGCGAGCTGGAGCTCGGCGAGTTCCACAACGGTTCATTCAAGATGGCAACGAAAACCGGCTGCCCGATCATTCCGCTTTCGATTTCCGGATCCAGAGAAATTCTGGAAGCACATTTCCCGAAGATCCGCGGTACCCACGTTACCGTAACGTACGGCAAGCCGATCATTCCGGGCGAGCTTACGAAGGAAGAGAAAAAAGAGATTGGAAATTATACGAAAAACATTCTATTAGAACAATTGAAAGAAAATGCTTGAAAATGCCAGACCCCTGCGATATAATAAATATATAAAAAGAAAGCACCCACTCCAAAGTGGATGCTCTCGAGAAAAGGGTTAAATGTTCTTACGAACACCGCCTATCCCGTTTGCCGACGGGGTAGGCATTTTTATTTTCGCTTATTTCTCTTATCGAGAAAGGTAAGCAACGCAATGATGAAGCCTCCGAAGGAAATCAGTAAAGCTAAGATTCCCAGAAAAACCATAATAATTTCGTATGCTGTCATTTACGCCACCTCCCTTCCTATGTATTCATTAGCTCGGGAGGCTACCACCCTGTCATGGGTACTTTCCAGTTTAAAATTTTATCATAATTTCTGTGCTGTTTCAAGCATCTCCACAATCTTTCCATATTCCATAAAATGCGATGCCTTTACCAGAATCTGATCGCCGTCCTGTAAGAGCTTCGGCAGTTCTGCCATCAGGCTCTCGCGCTCTGCAAAGTGGCGTACCTCAAGCTTCGAATCAGCCTCTTTTGCCGCTTTTGCAAGATGCTCGCAGAGCGGTCCCGCACAGTAGAGGGCGTCAATGCCGCAGGTTCCGGCGTGTGTGCCGACTTCGGCGTGAAGTGCTGCCTCATCGGTTCCAAGCTCGCCCATATCGCCGAGTACAGCCACTTTTCTTCCCTTCGCCTCTTTCAGAACATCGAGAGATGCCTTCATCGAAACCGGGTTTGCGTTGTAGCAGTCATCGACAACGGTGTATTTTCCTGTCTCGATGATGTGGAATCTTCCGCTCACCGACTGCAGTGTCTCGATTCCCTGTTTGATCTGCTCCAGCGTCAGCCCGTACATGCATCCGACTGCGGTTCCGGCCAGCGCATTGTAAACCATATGGCGTCCCGGAATCGGAATCAGTGCAGAAAAGCTCCCATGCGGGGTATGAATCCGGCAGGAAATGCCGCGGAAGCCCTGGCTCTCGATCTCATCGGCATAATATTCGTTTTTTTCATCCAATCCGAAATGAACCGGCTTGATGCCGTGAACCGTTCCAACAGTAGACAGCTTATCATCGTCCCCATTGATGATAATGTGCCCGTTCTCACGCAGATGATCAAAGATCTCGGTTTTTGCCTGTAAAATACCGTCTCGCGTCTTCAGATTTTCCAGATGGCACCAGCCGATATTCGTAATGACTGCGGTCTCCGGGCGTGCGATCTTCGCCAGACGGTGCATCTGGCCGAAATCGTCGATTCCCATCTCGAGAACCGCCATCTCATCTTCCTCACGCAGACGGAAAACAGTGAGCGACAAGCCCAGCTCATTGTTGAAGTTCGCATCCGTTTTCAGCACACGGTATTTCTGCGCCAGCACCGACGCGATCGTCTCTTTCGTACTGGTCTTTCCAACGCTTCCCGTAATGCCGACAACCGGAATATTGAGCTGCTGCATATAGTATTCTGCCATTGCTTTAATGGCCTCCATGGAATCCTTCACGAGGATATACGGGCATGGCGGTGTTTCAAGTTTCTGCTCGGAAATGACAGCAAGTGCGCCCTGGGAAGCCACGTTCGGGATAAATTTATGGCCGTCCACACGCTCACCCGGAATTGCAACGAAGAGGCTTCCCTCTCCCGCTTTCCGGCTGTCCGTCACGATATCCGTGACTTCCGCTGTTTTCTTTTCTTCCGATCCGAAGTAGATTCCGCCGCACACCTCTGTGATGTGCGCAAGTGTCATATTTTTCATGCGTTGTTACCTCTTTTTCTGAGAGAAAGCTGGATCAGCAGCTCGCAGAGTTCCGGATAGGAAATGCCGAGTACCTGTGCCTCCTGCGGCAGAAGGCTGGTCGGGGTCATGCCCGGAAGGGTGTTTGCCTCGAGGCAGTACATTCTTCCGTCCTTGCGCATCATAAAGTCGAGACGGCAGTAGTTTTCGATACCGAGAGCGGCAGCGCCGTCCTCTGCGTGCTTCTGCATTTCTTTCGTCTGCTCCTCCGTCAGTACGGCCGGGCAGGTATCAACAGTAGCTCCGGCTTTGTATTTGTTCGTGTAATCATAGAAGCCTTCGATCGGTGCAATCTCGATGATCGGGTAAGCCTTTCCGTCTACCACGCCAACGGAGAACTCTCTTCCCTCGATATACTCCTCAACGACAACCTCCGGTTCGTAGGAGAAAGCATCCTTCATAGCCTGCCAGTATTCTTCGTTCGTGTGTGCAATATAGACACCGACACTGGAACCGCCGCAGCACGGTTTTACGACAACCGGAAGCTCCAGGCCAAAGCCGGACAAAGGCTCGCTCTCCTGGCCTTTTTTCAGGGTCACGCCGTTCGGGGTCGGCACATGGTGTGCACGGAAGAACTGTTTTGTGATGGATTTGTCCATTGCGAGGGCGCTGCTTAAATAGCCCGTTCCGGTATACGGAATGCCGAGCAGATCGAACGTAGCCTGTACCTTTCCGTCCTCTCCGTTTGCGCCATGCAGGGCAAGGAAAACAACATCCGCTGCCTCGCAGAGTTCCAGTACGTTCGGTCCGAAAAATCTGCGGCGGGATTCGATCATTTCGTTTAATCCTGCATCAAAGCTGTGCATATATTCTGCTGCTTTGTCTATATCGTACGCCTCCTCTGCAAATACATCTTCCAGGTTCCCCTTCACATCGATACCGCAGAAAACGTCTACCAGAACTGCCTGATGGTTTTTCTCGCGGAGTGCCTTGCAGACCATAGTTCCCGATGTAATGGATACCGAACGTTCCGTGCTGGTTCCTCCAGCTAATACTACTATTTTCATCTATCAAAATCTCCTTTATTTGATGTGCTTCTGCTGTGATGCTTAAGCGTTTTTCCTACAGGCTGTTTTTCTGTGTAGGCTGCGGCCCGGTTACATCATCCAGGCTATAGTATACGATAACCGGGTCACCAATTTCAATAGCATTGAACACTTTTTCTGCTTCTGTGTATGGGGTATTCACACATCCGTGGGATCCGTTCGTCAGATAGATGTCCCCGCCGTACTCGGTACGCCAGCTCGCATCGTGGATTCCGACGTCGCCGTTAAACGGAAGCCAGAACATGACATGGCTCGGATAGAGCTTGAAATCACAGTCACTTTTTTTCGCATCCACCGCCCAGACACTGCCTGCCGGAGTGTCATAGCCCGTCGCATGATTGCCCGTTGTGACCGGTGTTTCCGTCACCAGAACGCCATCCTTGTAGCACCACATTTTCTGCTGGGAAATGCACACCTCGACGTATGTATTTCCGATATCATTGGCCGAGCGGTCATTGGCCGTATAGAGGTAAACCGGGTCGAGATTTCCCTGTGTTTCGTCCTCGATCGCCTGCAGAAGTGCCTGCGTCGTCTCCTCCTTGTCGATGCACCAGCCGTAATCGCCGCCCGCATTCAGGTTAATGGTCGCGCCAAGACTCGTTTTGAAGGTATGCGCCAGCCCGAAGGTGTCCGTCTCATACGCCATATGGCGCACAAAAGCTGCCGCTTCGTCCTGCGAAATCGTGTAGGTTCCATCCTCCCCCTGTACGAGCCAGCTCTGTAAGGTCGCCCGGTCTATGGCATAGCTGTTTTCACCGATTGCATACGTGATCCGCGCCGCTGTCAGGTGGTTCAGTTCCGCCATTTTCCCATTCAGTGCTTCATCATCCTGCGTAATGTCCGGTTTCCGGTAAACATCTTTTTCTTCCAGATCCACGCTCGCCGCTCCGGCATCCAGCGCCTCGATGACAGCCTGCTCCGCCTTCTCATAGTCCACCTGCTCGCCCTCTGTTTCCGGCACAATGACGTACGAGGTTCCGTCATCCGTCAGATACGCATCCGTCGGCGCTTCCTGCTGTTCTTCCTGAAACCCTTCCATCGTCTGCAGTTTTTCCTGCACCATTTCTTTGTCATAGACAGAGTCCGCCGCCACCTGGTTTTCTTTCTCTTTCCAATAGAATGCAGGCCATGCAAGAGTATTCTGGGACTCCAGCAGTTTTTCCACCGCGTGGTCGTCCACATACGTGAGGCCGATCTCCGTGCCGCTTAATGTCTCTGTTTTTCCACCGCGCTCGGTAATGCTGAGTGTATAATCCACAATGTGCTTCTGAATTTCCTCTTTGACCTGCTCTGCGGTCAGCCCTGCGCAGTTCAGTCCGTTGATCGCGGTTTTCGGGAAAAAGTGGGATGCATAGTAATGCCCCACGCCCGCGTAACCGCCTGCGGCCGCAAGGAGTATGATTCCTGCGGCAATTCCTATTACTTTCTTTTTCATGTTTTTCCTTTCTGTCCCATAGAAAATTTCTTTTTAACTTTCTGATAGAAAAAAGCCGGAACTCCCACACCAGAGTTCACAAAAACTGTGTCCCCCGGGAGAATCCGGCTTTTGTATTTTTACTTATCTGTTATTTGCTTTCCAGAATCTTATCCACGCTGACCAGTTTGACACTCAGCACGAATACCTGACCTGCGATTTCCAGCTCTTCCGGTGTCGGGAAGGACGGTGCAATACGGATGTTGGAATCCTGCGGATCGTTGTGATATGGATACGTTGCGCCCGCGCCTGTCATGGTAAGACCGGCCTCTTTTGCCTTTGCAACGATCTTCTTTGCGCATCCCTCCATCGCATCGAAGGAGATGAAGTATCCACCGTTCGGTTTTGTCCAGGAAGCGATGCCAAGGCCGCTCAGCTCCTGATCCATTACCTGCAGAATTGCCTCGAATTTCGGTCTTAAGATCTCAGCATGCTTTTTCATCTGATTCATCACGCCGTCCAGGTTCTGGAAGAATTTTACATGGCGCAGCTGATTCAGTTTATCATGACCGATGATCTGGAAGTTCATGTACTCCTGTGCCTCTTTGAGGTTTGCCTCAGAAGAAATGAGAGCTGCAATTCCGGCTCCCGGATAGCTTACTTTCGAAGTGGATACGAACTCATAGACCATATCCGGATTTCCGGCTTTCTCGCACTCCTCGATGATGTTCAGCAGGTGATCCTGTCTGTCATCATACAGGTGATGGATAATGTATGCATTATCCCAGAAAATACGGAAGTCTTTGGCTGCCGGTTTCAGGTTTGCAAATCTTCTGACGGTCTCATCGGAGTAGGTGTAGCCCTGCGGGTTGGAGTATTTCGGTACACACCAGATTCCCTTGATGGCGTCATCTTCTGCAACGAGTTTTTCTACCATGTCCATGTCCGGTCCTTCCGGCGTCATCGGAACATTGATCATCTCAACGCCGAAGTACTCGGTTACACCGAAGTGACGGTCATAGCCCGGTACCGGACAGAGGAATTTTACTTTGTCCAGCTTGTTCCACGGAGTGCAGCCTGCAACGCCCTTCAGGAACGAACGTGCTACGGTATCAAACATAATGGTAAGGCTGGCGTTTCCGTAAACGATGACGTTTTTCGCCGGAACCTCACAAATATCTCCGATCAGTTTTCTTGCTTCCGGAATACCGGTCAGTACACCGTAGTTCCGGCAGTCGGTTCCATCTTCTGCGAAGGTGTCTTCATTTTTCGAGAGAACGGTAAGCATTCCTTCCGTGAGATCTAACTGGGCTGCTGCAGGTTTTCCTCTGGAAATATTCAGATTGAGGCCTTTTGCTTTTACCTCTGCAAATTCCTGCTCCAGTCTGGCTTTCTCGGCAACTAATTCTTCTTTGGTCCATTCGATATACGGTTTCATGAAACGTCCTCCCTTGTACTTTCCTTACCCGTTTTTCAGGTTTCTTGCTCAACTAAAGACCATTTTACCAGATCATGAGTTTCTGTCAAGGAGAACTTGCATGTTTTATACACTTTTCAGCATTTTATCCCACTTTTTGCAGTTTTATACTTCATTTCCTGCAATTTCAGCCAAATGTTTTTCGTATGACGGACATACGTCCGCTGCCAAAAGATGTTTTAAACGTTGTCAGACTGCCATCTTCCCGATGCACCGCACGGCAGAACAAGGCCGGTCGACTTGACCGGAAGGCCGATTTCCTGTGCTTCTACGTGGCCTTTGTACTGTTTTAATTCCAGGGAAATCATGTACGTCAGGACAGCCGGTGCAAGTCCTGTCGTGTAAGAATTCACAAGGAAGAACAGCGGGTCATCGCTTAAGAGCTGCGTGCAGAGCCTGATGAACGGATGAATCGACTCCTCGATTTTCCAGATCTCGCCCTTTGGTCCTCTTCCGTAGGACGGCGGGTCCATGATGATCGCGTCGTAGTGGTTGCCTCTGCGGATCTCGCGCTCGACAAATTTGGTGCAGTCATCCACAAGCCAGCGGATCGGCTTGTCCGAAAGGCCGGACACGGCAGCGTTCTCTTTTGCCCAGTTGACCATGCCTTTGGATGCATCGACATGTGTGACGCTTGCGCCTGCTGCGGCCGCTGCGAGCGTTGCGCCTCCCGTGTAGGCGAACAGGTTCAGCACTTTAATCGGGCGGTTGGCACGGCGGATCAGATCGCCGAACCAGTCCCAGTTCGTTGCCTGCTCCGGGAAAAGGCCGGTGTGTTTGAAGCTGAACGGTTTCAGGCGGAAGGTCAGGTCTTTATAGTTGATCTCCCACTGCTCCGGCAGATGGAAAAACTCCCATTCTCCGCCGCCCTTGCTGCTTCTGTGATAATGACCGTTTTTCTTTTTCCAGCCCGGATTTTCTTTTTTCGTGTTCCAGATGACCTGCGGGTCTGGTCTTACCAGAAGGTAATCTCCCCACCGCTCCAGTTTTTCTCCGCCGGACGTATCCAGCACTTCATAATCTTTCCATCCATCTGCTATCCACATTTTATTGGTTTCCTTTCTCTTTTATCTCAAAATTTATCGTGTTCTGAATTGTACGTTCCTATGATACCATAAAAGTATTGTTTTTCCAAAACATTTCTTATATCATAGTTCTGGGCATCCGCGCATTTGATCCGGAAATCTGCCCGTGGAAAGGATTTTTCTCATGGAAACCGTACTCTTATATCAGATCAAAGGAACGAAAACAGCTGTGCTTTTAAAGCCGGTTCTCTTAAAGCTCGGTATCCGCGTGCGCATTGTGGAACCGGAACAGTATCTCCAGTCGATCGGATTTCTTGCCGGAAATAAAGCATTTGCAGAATCCCCCGAAGCCTATGACGGCGCCGGATTTGATGAACCAATGATGGTCATGGCCGGCTTTTCCGAGCGGAAACTCGATCTTTTTCTCACCGAAATGCGCCGGAAAAAAGTGCCGCCGATCGCCCTCAAAGCCATCGTCACAACGCAGAACCAGGCGTGGAATTCGCTGCAACTCTACAGAGAATTAAAAGAAGAACACGAAAAAATGAAATCGTACCGGAAATAACTGGTCTGGTCAAAAAATCCGGAATTGGAACTTTTTCTTCATGCCACCACTCCCTATAATAGGGTGCAATCAAGGAACGAAAGTTCCAGATACCAAAGGAGTGAGTTGTTATGAAAAATGAAAAAGTCTGGAAAATCGCAATGACAGGTGTCTTTGCAGCCCTTTCCTACGTTGTCTTCACCTTCCTGCAGTTCAAAATCTGGCTGCCAGGCGGAGATGCCACCTCAATCCATTTCGGAAACGCTGTCTGTGTGCTCGGTGCACTGATTCTCGGCGGTGTTTACGGCGGAATCGGCGGTGCGATCGGCATGACCATCGGAGATCTTCTCGATCCGGTCTATGTGGTATACGCACCAAAGACCTTCATCTTAAAATTCTGCATCGGCCTCATCGCAGGACTGATCGCACACAAAATCGGTAAAATCAACGAACAGACCGATCAGAAACAGATCTTCAAATGGGCACTGCTTGCAGCCATCGGCGGACTTCTGTTCAATGTGATCTTCGATCCGCTCATCGGTTACTTCTACAAACTGGTTCTTCTTGGAAAACCGGCAGCAGAGGTTACCTTAAGCTGGAACGTAGCGGCAACTTCCATCAACGCCGTACTTTCCACCATCGCTTCCGTTGTCATCTACATGGCACTGCGTCCGGCTCTTCAGAAATCCGGACTGTTTAGCCAGGTAAAGGCAGCAGCGAAATAAAAAAACAAATTTCATTTACGCGATATCAAAAAAAGTCACCATGTTCTATTTCGAACCGGTGACTTTTTTCATGCATTTCTTTTTATTTTTCAGCGGTGGCTGCTGCCTCTTCTTCCTCGTGCTTCGGGGTCAGCTTCTCGTTGATGAATCCATTTTCTTTCATCTTCTCTTACTCCTCATTTTTTGTTTTTTCTCCGGCGAACCACGCTTTTTCAATCATTTCCAGTTCCCGGATATCAATACAGTTGGGAATGCTTCCTTCTCTTACCGCCTTCTGGCACTCTTTGAGATCCATCCAGCGGACTGCTTCTACTTCCGACTCCTGTAGATGCAGTTTTTCCGCCTCGACCGGCTTCGTGTAAAGATACACGGCGCTGACCTCATGATCGTGGAACGGTTTTCCGTAAAAAACACCGTGTGATACTTTTTCCAGCAGGCCAAGATCCCTCAGCTCCTCTGCCTCTGCGTGGATGCCGAGCTCCTCGCCGATTTCCCGCAGAGCCCCTTCCAAATATGTATCGCCCGCCGAAAGATGGCCGGCGCTTGAAATATCGTAGCAGCCCGGATTCGAATCTTTCCAGGCACTCCTTTTCTGCAGCAGTACCTCACAGCCGCTCTTCTCATTCGCCCGTGCAATCCAGATATGTGCCGTTCCGTGACACCGTCCCTCACTGTGCGCCACGCCGCGTTCTACGATGGTTCCGGTCGGCGTGCCGTCGCCTGAGCGCTCCTCAAAAAGTTCCATCTGTTTTCCGTTCAGCACCGCTTCTGCGAGCGTGTCGCCCACATACCGCAGCTTCAGGGAGAAAAACGGCTCGTCTTCATTCAGAAGGCGGAAAAAGATTTTGTCTCCCTCCCACAGATTCAGGTGCAGGACGTCCTCTTTTTTCACCCAGGCGAGTTCGCCCTCATCACATGCAGTCGGTTCTCCCGTGAATCCGTCTGCCGTGTAGAGACACATATACTCCATGTACTCCACCGTTTTGCTGTTTTCTGCCTCTGTCACAAAGGTAACGAGACCGCGGAAACGCCAGCTCGTCAGCGTGTAGCCGGTTTCCTCTTTTACTCCACGCAGCAGGCATTCCTCCGGGCTTTCGCCAAGTTCCGCATGGCCGCCGACGCCGATCCACTTGTCCTTGTTGACATCGTTCTTTTTCACCGTGCGGTGCATCATCAGATAGCTGTCATCCTTTTCGATGTAGCACAGCGTTGTCATGCAGCCTCTGCCTCTTTCTTCTGTTTTTTCCTCCATCTTTGACTCCCTCCGTCGTGTGCCGGACTTCTTTCCGCTTCTTTTGTTTTTCAGGAAAAATGTATTTCTGCACACACCTTTTTCTCGTTTTCTATTCTACCATACTTTTTCAGAATTCCAGCAACAAATTTCTATCTTTTTGCAGATCTTTCACGAAAAATGTAACGACCATTCCGCATCTTCTTGACTCTCACACAGTACTGTGTTAAAGTGTCTGTAATTGATGTTTTGTCACCCGTAAACAACGTTTCTTATCATTTCTTACATTTGAGGTTTTCATGATGGAAAAACAGACGATAGTTGTGAAAGTCGGCACCAGCTCCCTGACACTCTCAGACGGAACCATGGATGCTGAAAAAATACGGAACATTACGACCCAGCTTGCCGCGCTGCAGACGGCAGGCCACCATGTGATTCTCGTTTCCTCCGGTGCGATCGCCGCAGGCTTTTCCCGTCTCGGCTTTAAAAAACGGCCGACGAAAATTGCCGATAAACAGGCTGCCGCTGCTGTCGGCCAGGGCCTTCTGATGGAGGAATACACGAAAAATCTGATGGCGTACCAGATTCCGTGTGCGCAGATTCTTTTGAACCGCAGTGACTTTGAGGACCGCCGCCGCTATAAAAACATCTTCGGCTCCCTCTCCGTCCTGCTCGGGCGCGGTGCGATTCCGATCATCAATGAGAACGATACGATCGCGATTGAGGAGCTGAAGGTCGGCGACAACGACACGCTCTCCGCCCAGGTGGCTGCGATGCTGCATGCATCGCTTCTGATTCTGCTGACCGATATCGACGGGCTCTACACTGCCAATCCAAAGAGTGACCCGAATGCGCGCCATATCGACGTGGTAAATGAGATCACGCCGGAGCTCACTGCTGCGGCAGGCGGTGCGGGATCGGGCAACGGAACGGGAGGCATGACAACGAAGCTCTCCGCCGCTTCGCTTGCCACAAGAGCCGGTGTGCCGGTTCTGATCTGCTCCTCGGCGGAGGAAAACAACATTGTGCGTGCGGTGAAAGGAACCGCAAAAGGAACGTACTTTACCGCCAGCGGCCACAACATGAAAACGCGTCTGCAGTGGATGGCATTCTATGCGCCGAGTGCGGGCAACCTCTACGTCGATGAGGGTGCCGCAGAAGCACTTGCTGTTCAGGCAAAGAGCCTGCTTCCCAAAGGCATCGTGGCAGTCGAAGGCGATTTTAAGAAAGGCGATGTCGTCAGCGTCTTCCGGCGCGGCAGCCATGAATATCTCGGAAAGGGCATTGTCAACTATAACCGGCCGGATCTGCAGAAAATCATGAACGAAAGCACCAGCCACACGGAAGCAATCAACCGCGATAACTGGATCGGCGCGGAATAAATGGTGCCGAATAAAGCATTCTTTTGTTTACGAAAATTCCCCTCCGTGTTATAATATTTGTATTCAGCCGGCTGCAGGTTTTTCTTTCAGCGAGGAAAGGAAGCTGCATCCGGTTTTCCATGTGCTTTTGGTTTTACTTCGAGAGCACAGCAAACACAAAGGAGGGTTTTTACCAATGAAATACGATTTTACATCTCTGATGAACCGCAGCGGCCACGATTCGATCGCTGTCGATCAGATCCCGATTCCGGGTGCGGAAGTCAAAGAGGGCTTCTCCCGCATCCCGATGTGGGTGGCCGACATGAACTTCCCGTCTCTTCCGACCATTCAGGAAGCAATTCACGCGAGAGTCAACGAACCGCATTTTGGCTACTTTAATCTGCCGGATGCATATTTTGACAGCATCATCCGCTGGCAGAAAGAGCGCAACGGTGTGGAAGATCTGCCGCGTGAGGCGATCGGCTATGAGAACGGCGTGCTCGGCTGTGTTGCTTCGGCTGCTACCGCTTTTACATCCCCGGGCGAATCCATTCTTCTGCATTCCCCGACATACATCGGTTTTACCGGTGTTCTTGAGAACTGCGGACGCAATATCGTTCTCTCCGATCTTGTTCAGGATGAGAACGGCGTATGGCGTATGGACTACGCCGATATGGACCGCAAGTTAAAAGAACATAACATTCATTTCGCGATTTTCTGCTCTCCGCACAACCCGACAGGCCGTGTCTGGGAGCGCGAGGAAATTGAAAAGGCGATGGAAATTTACAAAGCAAATGAATGCGTTGTCATCTCCGATGAGATCTGGTCTGACCTGACACTGCCGGGCTTCAAACATATCCCAACGCAGTCCGTTTCGAAGGATGCACGCGAGCGCACCATCGCACTTTATGCACCGTCCAAGACCTTTAACCTGGCTGGCCTTGTAGGCTCCTACCACATCATCTACAACCGCATGCTGCGCGACCGTGTGGAGAAGGCTTCGTCCCTTTCTCACTACAATTCTCCGAACGTACTCTCTGTTCATGCGCTGATCGGCGCTTACCGTCCGGAGGGATACCAGTGGGTGGATGAACTGCGCGAAGTGCTGAAATCGAATGCGGATTATGCGTACAACTACATTCTCGAGCATTTCAAGGGCGTGAAGCTTTCCAAACCAGAAGGAACGTACATGCTGTACCTCGACTGCGAGGAGTGGTGCAAGGAGCATGATACCGATATGGATACACTGCTGAAAGCCGGTGTTGCTGTCGGCGTGATCTGGCAGGACGGACGGCCGTTCCACAGACCGTATGCGATCCGCCTGAATCTGGCACTGCCGCATATGCTTGTGAAAGAGGCATTTGACCGTATGGATAAGTATGTATTCAATGCGAAATAATTGTATTTTCTAATTTTATAAGCCAAACATAATGAAAGACCGAAACGGACATTTTCCTCTGCCGTTCCGGTCTTTCGCTGTTTTGTGCATCCTGTTTTTTCAGTTTTGCTCCAGCTCCCGCTGTGCCAGCATCTCTTCCACGTTGATGCCGTACTTCTTTAAATTGACGCGGCCGTTTTCCAGCACAATGCCGTCTGCCTCCAGCATATCCGCCTGTTTCCCGGCGCCGCCGAAGACAAATTCCGCGGCCAGTTCGCCTTTGGAGTTTACCACACGGTAGCATGGAATGTGCTCCGGATCTGTGTTTTTATGTAAGGCGTTTCCCACGGCACGCGCCATCTTCGGCTCGCCTGCAAGCGCTGCTATCTGGCCGTATGTCGCCACTTTTCCGCGCGGAATCTGCTTTACCGCCTCATAGATTCTTTTGGTCGGGCTGTCCGTGATGATGTCGTAGCTCTCGGCGATCATGGTACGCACAGCGTCATCGGGTACGGTTCCGTCGAGGAGAATCGTGTTCCAATGTTCTTTGTTCTGATGATATCCCGGGATAACTGACGCGAATGCATCGCGCCAGTAGTCCCGCCATTCCGGGTTTGCTTTTACATTCAGCTGAATGATTCCGTCCTTTTCATAGACCCACAGAAATGCCTTTTTGCTTCCTTTCACGCGGATGAGCTGCCAGTTGTCATCGTGGAACGGTGCTTCCTGATATGTGTCCGGGAAGGAAAGGCCATAGGATAGCGCTTCTTCTCTTGTCTTCATTGCAGACTTCCTTTCTTCCTGTCGCGGGTGTTTTGATGTTTTTTCCGCAAAACACCCGCTTTTTTCTGTATTCGTCCTGCCGCTGCGATTCTGCTTTTTTCTGCGGCATTTTTCTTTATTATATCAGTCCGCCTGCTTCTGCGCAATTTTTCACCTGCTATTTTTTCATCTTCGGCTGGAAAATCCAGCTTGCAAGATACGCGAAAATCAACGCCGCTGATGTTCCGACAGCCCCCGCCTTTAATCCGCCCTGGAACAATCCTAAAAATCCGCTTTCTTTTACGGCATCTTTTACTCCCTGAAACAAAAGATGCCCGAACCCGAGCAGCGGCACCGACGCGCCTGCCCCGGCGTATTCTGCAAATGGATCGTAGAGTCCCAGAAAGCTCAACACCGCGCCCGTGCACACAAGCGTTACCATAATTCTTCCCGGCAGCATTTTCGTGCGGTCGAGCAGAATCTGGCACAGGGCACAAATGAGGCCGCCGACCCAGAAGGCATTGAAATATTCCATGAACGTTCCCATTTTACACATCCTCCTCCCTCTCGATTACAACCGCCTGTGCAATACCAGGCACGCTGCTGCCCTCCTGAAAGCTGACCTTCGACATCAGCGCACCAGTCGGTACAAACAGAATCCTCTTCCACTCTCCGTTTTCCAGCTTCGGCAGCAGATACTCCGCCAGCACCGATGCCGCACAGCCGCAGCCGCTTCCGCCCGCACCGGTGTCCTGTTTTGCCGGATCGAAGATCAGCATGCCGCAGTCACTGTGCTGTTCCGAGATATCGTATCCTTTTTTCTTCAGCAGCTCCAGCAGAATTTCCCGCCCCACAACGCCGAGATCTCCCGTCACAATGCGGTCGTAATCGGCCGGTTCCCGGTTGAAATCGACGAGGTTCTGTGCAATCGTATCGCACGCAGCGGGGGCCATGCAGGCGCCCATGTTCTGGTTGTCTTTCAGCCCGTAATCAATGATTTTTCCCGTCGTAGCGCCCGTGATTTTCACTCTGCTCTTCGTTTTTCCAAGCACACACGCGCCGCTTCCCGTCACCGTCCAGCTCGCGGACGGCGGGCGCTGGTTTCCGTAGGCGAGCGGAAAACGGAACTCCTTCTCCGCCGTTCCAAAATGGCTCGATGTCACCGCCAGCACCCGGTCACCGTATCCTCCTGCGACTGCCATCGCGCCAAGCGAAAGCGCCTCTCCCATCGTCGAGCAGGCACCGAACAGGCCGTAGAGCGGGCAGTTCAGATCCACCAGGCCGAACGATGATGCGATTGACTGTGCCAGAAGATCGCCCGCAAAAATCATGCGGATCTGCTCTGGCCTCACATTGGCTTTCTGCATTGCCAGCTTCGCGGTGGCAAGCTGCAGTTCACTCTCGCCCTCCTCCCAGCTCTCCTGCCCGCACATCGGGTCCGAAAGCGTGTGCGAAAAGTATTCGCCCAGCGGTCCATCCTTTTCCTTTTCTCCTACAATCGCCGCGCTGCCCTCGATATAGACGGCTTTGGCAAACGAGATGCTCTGCTTTCCTGTCATCTGTCTCATCGGCAAATTCCTCCGTTTTCTTATTTTGCGTCTTACCATTTCTGACCTTCAGTATTTCCGTTTTTTCCATTCTTACGCATGATTTTCCTGTTTTAGGGAACTCTGTACGCTGTAGCACAAAAATCCTGTTTCAGAAACTTTTAGAGGAATGTTTTTCATGAGTGAAATGCTGTATCTTCAGACGGAGCGGAATATCAAAATCACCAGTCCCGTCGTGACGCTCGGCGATGTGGCGCAGCTTTCCTGTTCAGACGGCGCTGTCCTCGCCCGCAATCAGGTCCGCCGCGTGGCGCATCTTCCCGATGACGGATACGGGCGCTACGTCTGCTCCGCCTCCACCCTCGTCCGCCTCGTCACGGAGGCCGAGGAGCATGTCGATGTCACCCACATCGGCGAGCCGAATTTTATTTTAACGTACGAGGATCCGCGTCAGAAAAACACCTGGATCAGCTGGTGCAAAACGATTCTGGTCGGCATCCTTACGTTTATCGGAACTGCGTTTTCCATTATGACCTTCCACACCGACATCGGCGTCCGCGAGCTGTTTTTGGATGTTTACACCCGTTTTCTCCCGCAGATGACGCCCGGATTTTCGGTGCTGGAAATTTCATATTCCATCGGCATCGGCCTTGGCGTCGTGCTCTATTTCAACCATTTCGGACGGCGGAAATTCACGCAGGACCCGACGCCGCTCGAGGTGGAAATGCGGGTCTACGAGGATGATATCGATACGACCATTATCGAACAGAACGACCGCTCCGGTAAAGGAAAGGAGGCTTTTCATGCGAATCCTGCCAGAGATCCTGCTGATCACAGCCGGTCTTAGCCTTGGCTTTTTCATCGCGAGCGGCCTTGTCGCGCTTGTGATCGGCCTTGGCATCGTGACACGGTACGCCGGCATCACAAAGACAGCAGGGAGCCTGCGTTTTTACGAATGCTGCTGTATGGCCGGGGCGCTGTTCGGCGATCTTTTCTCGCTTGGCACCTTCTCGTTTTCCCTGCCCTCCTGGACGGCCGGTGTGTTCTGGCTTTTTGCGGGCATTTATCTGGGAAGCTGGATCATCGCGCTCGGCGAAGTCGTCAACCTGTTTTCGATCCTCTGCCGCCGGATCGGACTGACGCGCGGACTGCCGTTTGTAATTCTCTGCATGGCGGCAGGGAAAATCGCGGGCTCTCTCTATTATTTTGCAAGTGGATTTCAATAAGAACTGGAGGTAAGATGTGATGCAGAGTTTAAAAAGTGAACGGGCAAAAAAAGAATACGAACAGTTTGTCAAAGAGGTGACGCCAAAGCAGAATCTCTTCTGCAATATGGCAAAAGCCTTTATCGTCGGCGGTCTGATCTGTGTCGTGGGGCAGATTCTGCTCCATATCGGCAAAACGCAGTTCTCACTCAGCAAAGATGACGCCGGCTCCTGGTGCTCGCTGATTCTGATCCTTAGCAGTGTGATTTTAACCGGCCTCAACATCTATCAGAAAATCGTCACCTTTGCCGGCTGCGGTGCGCTCGTCCCGATCACCGGCTTTGCCAACTCGGTTGCAGCTCCTGCGATTGAATATAAAAAAGAAGGACAGGTCTTCGGCATCGGTGCGAAAATTTTCACCATCGCCGGACCTGTCATTCTGTACGGTGTCTTTGCAAGCTGGCTGCTCGGCTTTCTCTATTGGCTGTGGACCGCTGCCGGGAACTGGTTTTAAATCAGTTCCGCAGCGCTTCCGCCTCTTCTTTTGTGCAGCCCTCGCGGCTGTAACGGGCTTTTTCATAGCCGTCGTGCAGCCGTCTCATGCTGTCGCCGGAAAGCTCGTTTCTCTCTTCCAGCTCCGCCGGGGTTTCGGCTCCGGTCGGCTGGTATTTTCCGGCTTTTTTGATCGTTTTTTTATACTGCCGGCGGATACGCATATTCGGGGAGAGATAGCCCTCTTTCTTTTCCCGCCGCCACGGCAAATTTTCCCGTTCGTCGTTTCCCTGATGCAGGAAGAGAACTTCGTCCTCCTCATCCTCTGAGAAGGCTTTTCCCGCATTTTTTACGCTCTGGTAAATCGCCCGCAGAACCGCGATTCCGACGGCAACCATCACAAGATACATGACCGCCGTAAAAAGATTCTGGATCCACTGCGGCATCGGTTTGTACTCTTTGTCCCCCAGCATATCGGACAGATCGGCCTGCTCCATGCCCTGCGGCGCCTCGGCCTCCGGTGTTTCGATCGTAAGATCGCTTTCCAGCTCTTTCGGCTCATATCCTGCGATCGCCTCCGCAATCGGATCCTTTCCGTAGAGCGCCGATGGGAGCACGAACAGTACCAGAAGGAGTACTGCAATTTTCAGGATCAGTTTTCCCGTCCGCTGCATCGTCTCCACCGGGAGATTGGCGATTTTCTGATGGTCACGGATGAACCCGTGCATGCCGTCGAGGTACTGGCAGAAGAAGCACAGGAATACATCTGCAAAGAAAAACCAGTAGATCAGATGCCAGTAGAACGGCATTTTCATCAGCACACCGATCACATACTGTATCATAAACCAGAGAAAATGAAGGGGCTTTGGCTCATCGAGGAGCGTCGGGATCTCCCACGCTTCCATATCCGCCAGCGGCATTGAGCCGGCCGGCAGTTCCTGCGCTGCTTTCTTTAACTGGCCTTTGCGGATTCTGACATAGCCGCGGATCAGGAAAATCACAGCGGCCATAAGACCCGTCATCACGCCGGAAAGGCTCTCCAGAAATGCAGGAGAAATACCGTTCTCAAACTTGTTTTTTCCATCGTTTGCCGCCGCAGCCGCTTCAATTACCGCTGCCGCCTGCACACTGAACAGGGAACAGAAAAATTTCGCTGCCAGATACGTCACCGCGCAGACCGCAATTCCGCCAAGCAGAAACTGCCAGAGTGCTTTCGTTTTCCGGATCAGAATCCAGCTTGCAGCGGCCGGAATCAGCAGCAATAAGGATATGGCGCAGAAATACAGCGCCTCCCTTCCCGTCAGCTCCAGAAAACCGGCGGCAAAGCCATAGATGCCGGCGAATAAAAGCCAGACATGAAGCCAGGTCAGCGGGATCTGTACCGGTGTCTTTTTTATTTCCATGGTTTCACCTCCCAGCCGATTGCGGTGTACGCACGGTTCTGCTCTGACGGAACTTCTTCGCCCGGCAGATACGGAATCACCCACAGCACCTGGTTCTGCGCACCGGAGAGCAGATGAAGCGCCTCACGGACCTCATCGGTTCTGTTTTTGGATACGACAACGTAGGTGTGGCCGGTGAGCTCTTTTTCCGCCTCTTTGTGCAGAAACTCCGCGCTGCCTGTGAGATTGCCCCCAAGCTGCACGCACGCCAGTTTCCGGTTCAGCTCCGCTGTTTTTCCGGCGCCCGCTGCCAGATGGACACGCAGCTCCTCGCCGGTCTCCTCATCTTTCGCATTGCTCTTCACCCACAGATTCATCTTGTTTTTCACCATCCGCGCCGCAAGCGAAGACGTGATGCGGATGCTCTCCTCGACCTGCGCTTCCTCACGCAGAATGTTGGCGTCCTCGATATCGAGAAGCACCGTAACTTCCACGCTCGTCGTCGCGTCAAACTGGTTGACCATCAGATCTCCCATCCGTGCCGACGATTTCCAGTTGATGCGGTTCATCGGATCTTCTTTCCGGTAATCGCGGATACCGGAAAATTCAAACGGGTCCTCGTACAGGCGATTCCGTGACAGAACCATGCCCGACACGGCACGGCAGATCATCTGAATCCGTGCAGTATCGACCTGGCGCGGGTAAACGTACATCTGTGTCTGCTGCGGGTAATCGCTGTAAAGACCCTCCCGGAAAAAAAGATCGTACGCTACGGCATGCGCACCGGTGATCTCGTAGAATCCTCGTTTTTTCGCCTGAAACGACAGTGTTCTCGTGATCTGCTGATGAAACAGGAACGAAAAGACATCGCGTTTGTAGCTCTGGTCGGTGATGCTCGCGTTTGCTTTTGCCTCGCGGTCGAATTCCAGATTGCGGCTCATCGAAATGCCAAGCTCGAGTGCCGGAATCGGCAGCAGTTTGTCGTTTACGACGACCTCTTTTAACGTACTCTCCTCGCCCTCATAGATCGCGGAATCCTGGAAGCTGACCTGGATTTTCAGATTTTTCTGCCAGTTTTTCTGGTACAGCTTTTTCTGCAGAAACCAGGCGAGCGCCATTCCAAATAGTAATAAAAGAAGCATAGTCCGTTACCTTCCTGACCAGTTTTCGGTCGGCAGATCGATGCGGTTTAAAATTTCCTCGATCACCGATTCTGCGGCTCTTCCGTCGTCTGCGCCGATCTGCATGGTGAGACGGTGTGCGAGTACCGGAACAGCCACGGTCTTGAAGTCCTCCGGCACAACGTAGTTTCGTCCCTGCACCAGCGCGTGGCCCTGTACGGCACGTAAAAATGCGAGTGTTCCACGCGGGCTCACACCGCTTGCAATTTTGCTGTTGACTCTCGTCTCCTGTACGATGCGGACGAGATACTGTACCAGTTCCGGATGCAGGTAGACTTCTTTACACGCCTCCTGCAGGGTACGGATTTCTTCTTTTTGGCAGACAGACGACAGCTCGGCGAGCGGCTCCTCGGTCAGGAAACGGGCGATCATCTGCGTCTCTTCCGCCGGGCTTAATGCTTCCATCGAAAGTTTCATTAAAAAACGGTCCATCTGCGCCTCCGGCAGCGGGAAGGTTCCGAGCGTCTCGAGCGGGTTCTGCGTGGCGATGACGAGGAACGGCTCCTCGAGCGGCCGTGTCACACCGTCCACGGTGATCTGGCGCTCAGCCATGCACTCGAGAAGGCTGCTCTGCGTCTTCGGCGTTGCACGGTTGATCTCATCGGCAAGCAGAATGTTGCAGAAGGCAGGGCCTTTCGAGAAGACAAACTCTCCGCTTTTGGCATCAAAATAATTGAGACCGGTGACATCGGACGGCAGTAAGTCCGGTGTGAACTGGATGCGGCCGAACTCTGCCTCGACGGATTTCGCAAGGGATTTCGCCATGACCGTTTTTCCTGTCCCCGGGACATCCTCGAGCAGGATATGACCTTTGGCAACAAGGCAGGTCAGGACAAGCTCGATCGTGCGCTCGTTTCCGATCATGACCTTTGCGATATTTTCTTTTAATTGCTGCAATACATTATTTTCCATGTTTTGCTTCCTCCAATAGTAAGATTTAATAAAAAAATCCACCCCTCGCTGCTCTGTTTTGTGAGAACAGCACGATAAATTTATTTTACAGCACATATTTTCGGAATACAAGCAGAAAAAGGACGATGCTGTACATACTTTTCACAGCATCGCCCTTTACGGTTTCTTCTATAAATTAGCTTGTCTCTTACAGTGCTTTCCGGTACAGCGCCTCGATGTCCTGCTGACGGGACGCTCTCGGGTTGACGGCGATGTTTCCGCTCTTCATCGCATCTACCGCCATCGGCACGATTTTGCTCTCGATCTCCTCTGCTGTCACTTCTTTTCCCTTTGCCGCCTGGCGGATCGCATCGGTCAGGCTGGCCGGGATTCCGATGGCTGCGGTCAGCTCGCGGATCGCGCCGACCAGCATCATCGGCTCAAATTCATCGGCGTATGCCGGGATTTCGCTGATGTAGTTGTAGATCTTCAAATATCTTCCATGGTCTGCCAGTGCATTGTACTCTGCGATGACCGGAAGTAGAACGGCATTTGCCACGCCGTGCGGCACATCGAAGAAGGCGCTCACAGGATGACTCATTGCATGGACATTTCCAAGTCTTGCGTAGGAAAATGCAATACCCGCGAACAGCGAACCGGTCAGCATCGCCTCTGCGGCTTCGAGATCGGTTCTGCGCGCCACGAAACGGCGGATATTTTTACCGATCAATTCCATCGCTTTTTCTGCCATGGCATCGGAGAACGGAGATGCAGCTGTAGAAATATAAGCCTCCTCCGCATGGATAAAAGCATCAATACCGCACGCTGCCGCAACGGATGCCGGAGCGGAAGTTAAAAGTTCCGGATCGAGAATCGCGTACTCTGGAAGAAGTTCATAGCTAAATACGGTCAGCTTGTAATCTCTGCTGTGGTCGGTGATCACGGAAAATGCGGTCACCTCGGAGCCGGTTCCCGCAGTCGTCGGAATGGCAATCAGCGGGACAATTTTTCCCGACACTTTGTGTGCGCCTTCGTATTCCGTGATGCTTCCGCCGTATTTTGCCGTCACACCGACGGCCTTTGCTACATCCATCGGAGAACCGCCGCCGAGTGCTACGAGAAAGTCTGCGCCGGAAGCAAGATAGCTCTCGGTTGCTTTTTCTACTGTCGTCACAGACGGATTCGCCTCAATATCTGTGAAAATATCGGCTGCGATGCCTGCCGCTTTCAGGCTGTCCGCTGCTTTGTCCACAACGCCCATTTTTTTCAGGGTAGGACCGGAAAGAATCATCGCATGGGTTCCGCCCATCTTCTTGGCACACTCCGGCAGTTTGGCAAGCGTTCCTGCTCCGACAATAATATTCTGTGGAATCGAAAATTCGAATGGATTCATCTTATTTTTCCCCTTTCTTTCAGAAAGCGTGCCGAAAATTTTTCTTTCCGACACGCTTTGTTTTATCCTATCTCAGCTTCAGCCAGCCATTTTGGCAAGAACACGGTCGATTGCTGCATCGATAACAACGTCGAGTTCCGCATCGTCTGCCTCCGGCATCAGGGACGCTGCTTCCTCGTCGGAGATCAGCTCGATCAGGCTGCCGAACTTCTCTTTATATTTGAACTTGCAGACTGCAAAGAATACAACACCGAGGAGGCTCCAGCCGCCTACCATCAGCCACTCCTGCCATACCAGCGTTCCGCCGGAACCAGGAATGCAGTAAACAAGCACCATGCATCCGGACATCAGAACTGCCATCGTTCCAACAAATTTGTATGCCGGAACACGGTACGGACGCGGCATATCCGGCTCTTTCTTCCGCAGGATCAGGAAGGAAAGAGATACCATACAGTAGGTAAGACAGCATCCAAAGTTACCTGCATCACAGATCCACACCATCATGCCTCGTCCTGCAAACGGAGCCAGCATAGTCAGCGCGCCGATCAGGAACAGGGCGTTGATCGGAGTTTTGTGCTGCGGATGAAGCTTTGCGAACATCGGCGGAATCATGTAGGATTCAGCCATAGAGTACAGGGCACGGGAACCGCCGATCATAAAGGAGTTCCAGGATGTGATGATACCGCACATACCGCCGACGATGATGACTTTTGCCATAACCGCTGTACCGAACGCTTTCGCCATCGCATCTGCTGTGACAAGTCCAGTTCCTGCTTCCGAGCTCAGGATTTCGGACGGGTTCAGCACATAGCCGACAGCCAGGATAACACAGGAATAGAAAACAACAGCGAGTACAACGGAGAGAATCATCATTTTACCGATTTTCTTTAACGGAACGTTGATTTCCTCTGCTGCCTGCGGGATAACGTCAAAGCCGATGAAGAAGAACGGGGTAACAACAGCAACTTTGATGATGTTCTGGAACATCGTTCCGGTGCTCTCGCCGACGAACATCTGTCCCTGCAGATTGCTGGAATCTCCGTTGATCACGGATGCCACAATCAGAAGGATACCAGCGCCGCCGATGATACAGGTAAGGACCGTCTGCAGAACGGCTGCTGTTTTTGCGCCCAGCACATTGATCAGTGTGATGAGGAACGCTACAATAACGGCTACGGCTACCCAGGAAGCATAGATATCAAATCCTGCCACGCTGTACATATAGCCTTTCAGGAATCCCGGCCACAGATACGTGATGATGGTTGGGAAGGCGCACGCCTCGAAACACGTAACACTGACATATCCTAAAATAATCGCCCAGGTACAGATGAACGAACCGTTCGGGCCCATCGCCTTGTAGCTGAAGACGTGCTCGCCGCCGCACTGCGGCATCGCTGCAGTCAGTTCTGCGTAAGTCAGTCCGATGAAGAAGATCATGACACCGCCGATCGCAAACGCAATTGAAGCTCCGACAACGCCGCCCTTCTGAATCCAGCTTCCTGAGGATACGACCCAGCCCCAGCCGATCATGGCTCCGAAAGCGATGACGAGAATATCCCATGCACCTAATACTTTGTCAAATTCTGATTTTTTCTGTTCCATGGCTTATTCCTCCCCGCTTCCGTATTTCTTCTGAATCAGTTCCTCGAGATATTCCGCTGTGCCCTCCACACCAAGGAATGCACTGTTGATCAGAATGTCTCGGTTGTGCCGGTCTCCGCGGTTGCTGCCGGTCAGCGCCAGATGACGCTTGTGATACCGTTTGTCCTTCTCGAGCAGCAGAATTTTTGCATCGCTCTCGGAAAGGCTGTGGCTCTTCATGATATTCTGAATGCGGATCTCATCCGGTGCATAGATAAAAGCCCGGAGGAGCTTGATATCTTTGCTGTCCTTTAAGATGTAATCCGCGGATCGTCCGATGATGACGCAGGCCTCTTTTTCTGCCAGTTTCCGGATGATCTGCTTCTGTACATGAATCGCACGCTCGGTCAGGTCCGCATATTTGGAGAAGGATCCACGGACATCGCCCTCGGCTCCTTTTCCGGCAATCGTACCGCCCTCTTCTACACGGTTCATGATGTCTTTCGGAATTCCGACTTCTTCAATAATCTGATCCACCAGATCGCGATCGTAGAACTTAATTCCGAGATCCTCCGCAATTTTCCTGCCGATGGCATTTCCTTTGGCTCCGTACTCGCAGCCGATTGTGATAACCAGATGTCCCATACCGTTTTCCTCTCACATTTAATTTCTCTGTTTTACCTGTTGTTTCCGATTCACAGAATGAAAAGAAAAACAGGACAGGGGCGAAGCATGGTTCTTTGCTTTTTGACGTCCTTGTCCTGTTCTTTTCACGCTATGAGATTTTCTTTGTTTCTATAAGAATTCTTTATTTTTCCAGAGCTTTTACGGTTTCTTCGATGATAGCAACTGCCTTGTCGCAGTCCTCCTCGGTTACGATAAGCGGAGGGATCAGACGAATGATGTGCGCTCCGATGGCGGTGATCAGCAGATGGCGGTCAAGGCAGCCATGTTTGACTTCTACGCCGCTGATGGTATCATCAAACTCTACGCCGACCAGCAGTCCCTGATGTCTGACTTCTTTGACATGCGGCAGTTTTGCTAATTTTTCTGTGAAGTAATCACCGACTTTCTTTGCATTTCCGGCAAGGTCGCGGTCGATCAGTTCGTTGACTTCTGCCAGTGCTGCTGCACAGCTGACTGGATGGCCGCCGAAGGTAGTTCCGTGAGATCCCGGGGTAAAGGCTTTTGCTACTTCAGCTGTTGCGCAGATTGCGCCAATCGGCATTCCGCCGCCAAGACCTTTTGCCATGGATACGATATCCGGTTTGATGCCGTAGTTCATGTAAGACATTACCGCACCGGTTCTGCACCAGCCGGTCTGTACTTCATCGATCAGAAGCAGCATGTCGTTCTCATCACAGAACTTCCGGAGTCCCTGCATGAACTCTTTCGTTGCCGGATGAACACCGCCTTCGCCCTGTACCGGCTCAACCATGATGGCGATGGTGTTTTCGGTACATGCATCTTTGAAGGCCTGCAGATCATTGTACGGTGCGTAGGAGAATCCGTAGGTCATCGGTCCGAATCCAACCTGGCATCCGTTGCCCGGCTGACCGGTTGCAGACATGGCACCGAAGGTTCTTCCATGGAAGCCCATCTTTGCGGTTACGATGTGGTAACGGTTCGGGCCGTATTTCTCGATGCCGTACTTTCTTGCCATTTTGATCATGGCCTCGTTCGCCTCGGTACCGGAGTTCTGATAGAAAATCTTGTCCATGCCGATGGTCTCGCAGACTTTCTCAGCAAGCAGTGCCTGCGGGATGGTGTATGGATAGTTGAAGGTATGCATGATATCGTCGAGCTGCTCTTTTGCTGCAGCAACAACTTTCGGGTTTCTGTTTCCGGCGTTGTTTACGGCGATGCCTGCGTAAAAGTCAAGATACGGCGTTCCGTTTTCGTCGTACATGTACATCCCCTCTGCGGTTTCTGCAAGGAAATCGAAACGCTCGTAGGTCTCGATCATGTACTTGTTTACTTTGTCTTTGATGTCCTGAACCGTTAATCCTGTGTCTTTTAATCTCATAGTGTTATCCTCCCATAGCGTTGAAAAGATTTTTTAAATAAAAAACAAAAAAGCAAAGACTACTCGTTGGTAAGCGTCTTTGCTTTGTTTTTCGTTTATTATTTTGTACAACCATACAATAGCACCACTCCCTATATTTGTCAATTACTTTTTTTAAAAAGTTTTTTATTTTTGTTTTTTCTTTAACACCCGCTTTTTCTATTCTTTTTTGATGTTTTTTCGTCTTCCACCGTATTTTTTTTCATATCCGTTGTTTTTTATTCTGATGTTCCAGTGGACTTCTGTCCATTATATTGAACAGTTCATTCAAAAAAAGAAAGCCTGTTATTCTGCGGCTTTTAGTGATAGTCGAGAAAGAAACACATGCAGCTCGTCTTCTCCGTCCCTCTGTTGCGGTAGATGTGGGTCTGGTCTGTCTCGAAACGGAATGCCTGCTTCAAGTGGATCTCATGCTCTTTTCCATTGCACTCCACGGTCATCACGCCGTCTGTCACCACCAGGTACTCTCTTGTTTTCTCTCCGTGGCCGCCGCTCACATACGTTCCGCCCGGTTCGATGTCGATGCGGTAGATTTCCACAAGCCGCGTGTCCTCATACGGAAAGAACGTCCACACAGTGTACTGCCCCTCCAGCTCTTTCGTCGGAACCAGATTCTCCGGTGTCACAAGATAACTATCCACCAGCGGCGTTGCAATCAGCTCCTGAAATTCAATCCGCAGGCCGCTCGTAATCTTCCCGAGCACGCCAAGCGACGGGTTCGCCGTTCCCTTTTCGATCTGCGAGAGCATACTCTTGCTGACCCCGGTCTGCTCTGAGACCTGGTCGAGACTCATCCCTTTCGACTGCCGGATCCGTTTCAGATTGACCGCCACATTTTCTGTCAGATAATCCATGTTCTTCCACCTGCCTTTCTTCGTATTTCGCTCATTGTAGCACACCTTCCTCCGATATTCCAGTGAATATTTTTAAACTTTCTGCCGCCTTTCCCCGCTTCGCCTTTCTTTTCTTCCTTTATCCGCCCGGGTTTCAGGCACTTTTCTCTGCCTTTCCCAGGAAAAGCGCCCTTCCGCCGGATTTGTATTTTTGTCAGACCTTTTCCATCCGCATCTGCCGCAGAATCTTCTTTTCCATCCGCGACACCTGCACCTGCGAAATCCCCAGTTTTCCGGCGATCTGCGCCTGCGTCATGTCCTGAAAATAGCGCATGTAGATGAGCTGCCGCTCCTTCGCGGGCAGTCGTCCCAACAGCTCTTCCAAGAAAATCCGGTTCAGCAGCTTTTCCTGCCCGTTCTCTTTTTCCGGAATGCGGTCCATCAGAGAAATATCGTGGTTTTCCCCCTGATAGATGGTCTTCTGCAGCGATTCCACCTCCGCGCCGGACTCCATCGCCTCCACGATTTCTTCCACGGTAACATCAAGCTCCCCCGCTATCTCCGCCAGCGTCGGATCGCGCCCGTTCTCCCGCTCCAGCCGCTCCCGCACCGCATACGCTTTCCACGCCAGTTCCCGGATCGGGCGGCTCACCTTCACCATCCCTTCCGACCGCAGAAACCGCCGGATCTCCCCCGCAATCATCGGAACCGCATACGTCGAAAAACAGACTTCAAACGAAGGATCAAATTTATCAATCGCCTTCAACAGCCCAATGCTCCCGATCTGGCACAGATCCTCCATCTCCACCCCGCGGTTTGCAAACCGCCTCACCATGCTCCAGACCAGTCCCATATTTTCCTCTGCCAGTGTATCCCTTGCCGCTTTATCCCCTTCGTGTGCCTTTTCGATCAGGGCAAGCGTATGTTCCATGCATTCTGACTCCTATGACTTCCGATCCGGCCCTTACATTTCCGGATGCACACCGATTTTCCGTTTCATCACCACTTCCGTCCCCCATCCCGGATGCGACCTTACTTCCAGCTCATCCATAAACGCCTCCATAAACGAAAACCCCATCCCCGACCGCTCCAGCTCCGGGCAGGTCGTAAACATCGGCTCCATCGCCTTCTCCACATTTTCGATCCCGACGCCGGTATCTTTTACCGTCACCTGAAACACCTTCTCCTCCAGATCCAGCACACACTTCATCTGAATTTTCCCTTTTTCCTGCCGGTATCCGTGAATCATCGCATTCGTAACCGCCTCCGAAATCGCCGTCTTGACATCCGCCACTTCCTCCACCGTCGGATTCAGCTGCGCCAGAAACGCCGCCGCAGACACCCGCGCAAAACTCTCATTGCAGGGACGGCTCTCAAATTCCAGCGTCATCGTATTCCACCGCATCTTCTCTTCTGTTTTCATCCTTTCTCGCATCATCCCATTCCCCTTTCTGCCCACTCCCCGTCCAAAACCTACTTCCACGTCTTCTCCTCTTCCACCTCAATCACCCGCGTCACCCCCGACATCACCAGAATCCTCCGCATCCGCTCTCCCACATGCACCGCTCTCACCTTCCCGCCAATCAGCTCCATCTCCCGAAACCTCCCCATCACCAGTCCAATCCCCGAACTGTCCATAAACACCGTCTTCCGAAAATCAAACACCACCTCCCTCACATTCCTCTCCACCAAAATCTCCCCCGCCTCCTCCCGAAGCCGGTCAGCCACAAAATGATCCACCTCTTCCGGAAGCCGAATCGTCATCACCGCATCCTTCACCCAAACACGATTATCCATTTCCTATCCTCCCTCTTTCCTGTCATAAAATAAAAAACACAAAAGATTTTTCGCCGTAAAGCGAATTTCATCTTTTGTGTTTTATCTTCTCACTTTTATACTTTTTTGCCCTTCGTCCCACGCAACCTCCGCGTAGTCAGTGGTATCAGCCCGACGAAACAGCGCCGCATCTCCTGCGGCATTCTGCCCCGTGGGCATCCGTCCTCACTATTCCTCCGTCTTCACAGTCCCCCCCAGCGCCTCAATCTGCTGCTCGGCCTTAGTAGCCTTCTGGGTTCCCGGGAACTTATCGATGATCTCCTGGAACACCGAAATCGCATTATCGGTATCCCCACTCAGCCGATACGCATGCGCCAGATAGTTAAGCACCGTATAGTCACTGTCGTTGATATTCTTAGCCTTCGAAAGCTTATCAATCGCCTCAGTGTAATTCGCATCGTCAAATGCATTCACACCCGACTGCGAAAGCTCCTGGAACATAGACGACTGCATGCTCTTGTAAATAGTGTCATACACAGCCTTTGCGTCCACAGAAAGCACCTCCGGGTTGACCTCGGTCAGTGCGTTTGTTGCGTTGCTCGTGTTGCCCTGCTGCTGCGCTTCCACAGCCTTTAAAAGGTTCTCGTAGGAAGCCGCCGTATCCTGTGCCGTCTGGATCTGCTGCTGCGCAGAAGCCGTCGTTTCGTTCAGAGAATCCACCTGGCTCTGGAGCTGGTTCAGCTGGGCCTCCTGGCTCGCCATCTTGCCGCTGTATTCCACAACCTTCTCGTCCGCCTGCCGGTTAATTCGCTGCGTATTCGCAGGCCCGATCAGGAACCACACAACCAGTGCGCCAAGCACCAGCCCAATACCGATATTCAGCATCGTTGCCGCTGTAGACGTCTCGCGGAACGTCGGCGGAATAATCACCGTATCCCCGCTTACCACACGCTCACGCTCGTCCTCGCGCTGCTCCTCCGTGCGCTCCCTGCGGCCGAACCGCCGCGGCTCCAGCGACGTCTGCGTACCCGTCTGGAAATCAACCTCCTTCAGGAAACGAAGCGTCGTCGAGTTCGTCTTGTCAATTTTCGCCGCCTTTTTCAGAATCTTCCGCGCTTTCTCATACTCACCCTTGTGAATATAAATCAGCGCCAGCAGATGATATCCCTTGATCAGCTTCGGATTCTGGTTCAGAATCTTGCGCAGCTGGATCGCAGCCACATCCTCATTGTTCTCGCGGCAGCATTTCAGCGCACTGTTGTATTTCTTGATCGTCTGATTGATCATATCCAGCTTCGCCTGCTCCGCCTGCAGCGTCGCAATATACTCCGTCGCCACATTATTCTCCGGCATAATATTCTTGCTGATGATCCACTCACTTAACGCCGCAACCGCTTCACCCGTCTCAAAATAGACAAGGCCTAACAAGTTCCGCGCATGGATATTGTATTTGTTAAACTTCAGGCTCCGCCGCAGCATATCGATCGCTCCGGAAAGATCCCGGATCTCCGCCTTGTCGAGGCCCAGATTGTAGTACATATTCGAAAGAGAAAAACATTTTCTCTGTACTCTCAGGTTAAAACCACAGTTGGGACAGATCTCCATTCCGACGTCCACAACCGATTTACAATTCATACAGTTCATTCCGGCACCTTACTCTTCCTTTTCCGCTTCTGTCTCGTTTTCCTGTTCCGGCTTGTCGTTTTTCATCATTTCTTTCAAAATGTCGATCACATCCGTCAGATCACGGCTGTAAATCGCATCCTCCACCTCATCCACATCGAGACACGGTTTAAACTTCTTCAGTTCTTCTTCGTAATTTAACATAAACAAAAAATTCCTTCCTGTATTCACTAACCATTCCGCTTTGCAAGATATGCTTTCAGTTCGCCCGCCAGATACAGAGAACCCACGCAGAACAGCATGCCGCTGCCCTTTTTGCCCAGTGCCTTCTCATACGCTGCCCCGATCTCCGGTTCCGCGCAGACATCCGTGCATCCTGCTTTTCTGAAGTCCTCTGCAAGCACTTCCGCCGGTACGACGCGGCTTCCGTCGATCTGCGTTGCAACAACATGGGACGGATGGATGCCCTCGCAGATTTCACCGATCATCTCATGATAGTGCTTGTCTGCAACTGCCGTGAACAGAATCGTGATCTCGTTTTCTTTCGCAAAATAGCCTGCCGTGCTGACAAACTGTGCAATGCCGTCCTCGTTGTGCGCGCCGTCGATGATGACGCCCGGCGCAGCCATTTCCATACGGCACGGCCATTTGATCTTCGAAAGGCCTTCCGCAAGCACGTTCTTAGGAATGTCGTGCACGTCCTGCAGAATATGCATCGTGTAGAACGCAAGGCTTGCATTCATCATCTGGTATTTTGCCACGTACGGAATCGCAAGCTCTGCTTTTTCGCCGCCTGGGTATGCAAAGGTAAAGGTGATGCCCTCGCGGCTCTGTGTTTTCATCTCATAGAACGACGGCTCCATCGGCCATGCCGGGCTTCCCATCTCTTTCGCCTTTGCAGCAATGACAGAAGCCGGACCTGGCTGGCTGGCGTCGTAGATTACCGGGACACCGGCTTTGATGATGCCGGCTTTCTCTCCCGCAATCGCCTCGAGGGTGTCGCCGAGATACTCGGTGTGGTCGCGGCTGATGGACGTGATGATGCATGCCAGCGGCTTTTCGACCACATTTGTCGCATCCAGCCGTCCGCCAAGGCCGGTCTCCATGACCAGGTATTCCACGCCGGCTTCTTTGAAAATCAGCATTCCCATCAGGAACAGCGTCTCAAAATAGCTCGGATGGCCTTCGCCCTCCGCCTCGTATTCTTTGGCTGCTTTTTCCACTTTGAGAAATGCGTCGAGAAACTGCTCATCCGACACATCTTCCCCGTTGATCTGGAACCGCTCGTTGATGCATACAAGGTGCGGGGAGGTAAAAAGTCCTGTCTTTTTGCCGCCTGCAAGCAGCATCGCATTCAAGTACGCGCAGACGCTTCCCTTTCCGTTCGTGCCCGCCACATGGATAATTTTGATCCCTTCCTGCGGATTCCCAAGGCGCGAAAGAAGCTCCCTCGTATGTTCCGGCGGATGCTTCACCGTAAATTTCGGTATTGTTTCGATATAATCAACTGCTTCTGTATAATTCACTTTATTTCACCATTCTTCAGTATTTTAGGGCTGCTTTCAAACCCTAGTATCATTATAATCGAGTGACCGGATATGTCCATAGCAATTTTCAAAATTTTGTCCCGACTTTTCGACTTTCCCCGTAAAAAGATACAGTGGGACGTCAAAATCCGCCCCACTGTATGATCTTTCGGACACTCTTTTTAATTCTGCAGACCGCCGTCTTCGGCCGGTTTATCGCTGTTTTCTGTTTTTGACGGCTCAATCTTGTCGCCTTCGCCCTCCGGCGCACCGGACGGCGCTGCCGTCAGTTCATCCTGCGGCGCAGTGCTCGTATTGGCATTTTCCTGCGTCACATCTGTTTTCGTGCTGTCCGGGTTCGGCGTCGGTGTCGGTGTAGATACCGTTTTTGGCTCTTCATACATCATCGGCTCTGTCCTTGTCAGCACCTTCTTCGTCGAGCTGTTGCTCTGCTGCGCGATTGTAATCTGATCACCGTCTTCCAGGGTCAGACTATGCACCATCAGAATCGACGGGCTGACATAAACGGTATCCTGTATCTCCTCGTTGACTTCCACACGGCTCGATGCCGTAAAGTTTTCTCCGTAAAAATACCAGGTATCTTCTCCGGATTTTTCGATTCGTTCCAGTGTTACCGGCAAAGCACCCATCTGCAGCTTCACACGCTCATACGGTGTCTCTCCGTCTTCTCCGTAAACGTACCGTTTTCCATACAGCATATCATACTGCAGCACCTCGAGATCCACCTGATAATTCTTCGTATTCCGTCTCGTCTGATGATACCGGAAAATGGTTCCGTCATGAATTCCCACACGGTTCATAACCTCTGCTGCAATCTGGTAGGAAGCAATGTTTTCCTGTTTTCTTTTCAGTCCCATATTATCCCAGATCACGTATTCGGTCTGATACAGATAGCGGTTCTCCAGATCTTCTACTTTCAGTCCCATCGTTGGCAGATGGTCCCCGTACATCACAAGTACCACCGGCTCCGGATAATCCGCAAGCTTTGTCGTCAGCTCTTTGACAAATTTGTCCATCTCATGAATCTGATTTACATAATATTCCCAGGAGTAATTATTTTTTTCCCGGTCTTCCGCGCCTGTCACTGTAATCTCCGGATCGTCAAGCACCGGCTCTGTCGGATAATCACCGTGGCCCTGTACCGAAATCGTATAGATATAATCCGGTTCGTCTGTCGCATCGAGCGTTTTTATGATCTCTTTTGTCAGAATATGGTCTTTTACCCATCCTGTCGCCGTCACATCCGAGATATCCGGCATATATTCCTCCGAGGTAAAGGTATCAAAACCAAGACGTGAGAATACACTTCTTCTGGAATAGAAGTTTGCTTCATTGTTGTGGATCGCATGGGTCGCATAGCCAAGATTCTTTAAAACATACGGCGCACTCTCACACGTCTCCTCTGAAAGCACCGATTTGTACGGATACTCACCCGCTCCGAAATACCGGAGGCTCATGCCGGAAATAGTTTCAAACTCTGTGTTTGCTGTTCCGGCTCCCACCACCGGCACGCGGAGATAACCGGAAGAATAATCCTTCATCAGCTGCCGGTAATACGGGATCGGATCCTCGGAAATGTTGAGGAAATTAACCAGCTCCGGATCGAAAAAGGACTCCAGCTGCAAAAAGATAATATTCGGTTTTACCGTATCATCCTCTTTTTGTTCGCCTTCACTCGTCTCAATCTGTTTCACGAGCTGTTCGGAATAGCCGTTCGGCTCTGAAATTCCCGTATCAAACAGGGTGACTGCCAGACAGTACGGATAGCCGTAATCCTGGTAGGCAAATGCGATGTTGACGAAATAGCTGGAAAGCACACGCTTTGCAAGCGCCAGATTTGTTGCTCCCGTAAAGAGTACAATTACCAGAGCAATCAACGGCACATTCAGATACCAGCGGATTTTCCCCTGAAATTTCGGTCCTTTGATCCAGACCCATACAAAAAATGCCAATAATGCCACAAGGGCTGCTACGACGAGGATCATGGTACCTTTCGACAGATACTTCGTCACGACCTTTGCGCCGTCGCTTAAATTCCGCAAGTCCGGTCCGGTAAACGGCGTGACGCGGTTTGCCAGAATCACACCGTTAATGATGCCGAGCAGCAGCCAGAAACAGCTCATCACCAGCCGTACCAGCACACGTCTGCGGAACAGATAAACTACCATAAAAGTAGTGAAGATCAAAAATGCATTGTACAAAAAGACCCATGGGCTTTCCACCATGTAGCTCCATGCAGATGCCAGCGAATGGCGGGAAAATGCTTCAATCACCAGATACAGAATACAGCATCCCAGGGCCTGCAGCGGCAAAGAGAGCCAGTTGCAGACTTTCACTACGGTTTCCTTGTTTCCATGCAGTTTTTTTCCTTTTTTCATTTATTTTTTCAGCTGCTCCAATCTTGTCTGAACCTGCTCCATCATCTGCTGATAGTTCGCCAGTTTTTCTTTCTCTGCCTGAACTTTTGCTTCCGGAGCTTTGTTGATAAAGTTCGGGTTGCCAAGCATGCCGTTGGAACGTGCGATCTCTTTTGTCAGACGCTCTTCCTCTTTCGTAAGGCGGGCGATCTCTTTTTCCAGGTCAACCAGCTCGGCAAACGGAATGTAGATCGTTGCCTGCGGGATCACTGCGGATACCGCATCGTCTGCGATGCCGGCTTTGTCTGCCTGTACGTGAACTTCGCTTGCTCCTGCCAGAGTTCCGAAGAATACAGCACCGTTTTTGAAGGTTTCCTGTACAGCAGCATCTTCCGTTACAACGAATACGCTTGCTTTCTTTGACGGCGGTACGTTCATACTGGTGCGGACACCACGGATGCTTCTTACCGCCTCTTTCATCATCTCAACGGCTGCCTCATCCTCTGCGTATGCAAAGTCTTCGGTCTCTTTCGGCCATGCGGCGATCATGATGGAATCCTCGTCCGGATTCAGTGTGCAGTAGATTTCCTCTGTGATGAACGGCATAAACGGATGCAGCAGCTTTAATGCATTGCCAAGAACGGTTTTTAAGGTCCACAGTGCAGCGCCCTTCGTCTCGTCGGTCTCGCTGTACAGACGCGGTTTTACCATCTCGATGTACCAGTCGCAGAATTCCTCCCAGATAAAGTCGTAAACCTTCTGTACGGCGATACCGAGCTCGTAGCGGTCCATGTTGTCCGTTACTTCGGTTGCCAGGGTATTGACTTTGGAGAGAATCCATTTGTCTGCCAGTGTCAGTTTGTCTTTTGGCATCTTGGACGGAACCTCTGCTTTTTCCAGGTTCATCATGATGAAACGGGAAGCGTTCCATACTTTGTTTGCGAAGTTACGGCTGGCTTCTACACGCTCCCAGTAGAAACGCATATCGTTTCCAGGTGCATTACCGGTCATCAAAGTCAGACGGAGAGCATCTGCACCGTATTTGTCAATGACTTCGAGCGGATCGATACCGTTTCCGAGGGATTTACTCATCTTGCGTCCCTGGGAATCACGAACGAGTCCGTGGATCAGTACGTGGTGGAACGGAACCTGTTTAGTCTGCTCCAGTGCGGAGAATACCATACGGATAACCCAGAAGAAGATGATGTCGTATCCGGTTACGAGTACATCTGTCGGATAAAAATAATCAAATTCCGGTGTTTTCTCCGGCCATCCTAACGTGGAGAACGGCCACAGCGCAGAACTGAACCAGGTGTCCAGGGTATCCGGGTCCTGGATGAGATGGGTGCTGCCGCATTTCGGGCATTTTTCCGGCATTCCACCTCTTACAACCGTGATCTCGCCACAGTCATCACAGGTATAGGCCGGGATACGATGACCCCACCAGAGCTGACGGGAAATACACCAGTCGTGGATATTGTTCAGCCAGTTCTGATAAATCTTGCTGAAACGATCCGGGATGAAGTTTACTTTCCCGTTCTTCTCTGCTTCGCTGGCAGCGGCAGCCATATCCGCCATTTTTACAAACCACTGCGGTTTAATCATCGGCTCTACGGTTGTCTTACATCTGTCGTGGGTTCCTACGTTGTGAACGTGATCCACTACTTTTACAAGAAGGCCAAGCTTCTCGAGATCCTCTACCATGGCTTTTCTTGCCTCGTAGCGGTCCATGCCGGCGTATTTGCCGCACTTGTTGTTCATGGTTCCGTCATCGTTTAAGATGTTGATCTCTTCGAGGTTGTGGCGTTTTCCTACCTCAAAATCGTTCGGGTCGTGTGCCGGTGTGATTTTTACGCATCCGGTTCCGAACTCTTTGTCTACGTAAGCATCTGCGATAACCGGGATTTCACGGTCGGTCAGCGGCAGTTTCAGCATTTTTCCTACAATATCGGTGTATCTTTCATCCTCCGGATTGACAGCTACGGCAGTATCGCCGAGCAGAGTCTCCGGACGGGTCGTTGCGATTTCTACGAAGCGGCCTTCTTCTCCAACTACCGGGTAGTTGATGTGCCAGAAGTGGCCTGCCTGCTCCTGATATTCAACCTCTGCATCGGAGATGGAAGTCTGGCATACCGGGCACCAGTTGATGATGCGGCTTCCTTTGTAGATCCATCCTTTTTCATACAGACGGCAGAATACTTCTTCTACGGCTTTGGAGCATCCCTCGTCCATGGTGAAGCGTTCTCTCTCCCAGTCTGCGGAGGAGCCGATCTTTCTTAACTGGCTGTTGATGCGTCCGCCGTATTCTTTCTTCCACTCCCAGCAGTGCTCCAGGAATTTTTCGCGTCCGATTTCATCTTTGTCGATGCCCTGCTCTTTGAGCATATTGGTAACCTTTACCTCGGTTGCAATCGCCGCATGGTCGGTTCCCGGCTGCCAGAGGACTTCATATCCCTCCATCCGTTTGAAACGGCAGAGAATATCCTGCATGGTGTTGTCGAGTGCATGGCCCATGTGAAGCTGTCCGGTTACGTTCGGAGGCGGCATCATAATGGTAAACGGTTTTTTGTTCGGGTTTACAGTGGCGTGGAAATATCCTTTATCCAGCCATTTCTGATACAGTCTGTCCTCGAGTCCTTTCGGATCGTAGGTCTTTGCGAGTTCTTTGCTCATGAGATCCTCCTTTTATGTTTGGTGTATTGTGGTATTTATTCCCGCAGAGGCTTGTCTTAAATCAAAAACGCCCTTCACATACACATAACATGCATGCAAAGGGCGAAAATTCCGCGGTACCACCTTAATTTGTATCTCGTTTCGGAGTCTGTAACGTGACTCATGCGTGAGAACCTAATCATCACATCTTCTGTGCTTTTCAGCTCTCCGGTTCAGAAGCTACCTTCCATGACCACCTTCCCGGACAGCCTTTCAGCCGGTGAACCGTCCTCTCTTTTGGGGCCTGCCATGTACTCCTCTTCCTCATAACCTTTTCTTTTTCTGTTGGAATAGAAACTGCATTTATCATAATCGCGTTTTTTTATTTTGTCAAGCCGCCGCGGGCAAAAACCTTTCTTCTTATGGAAGTTTTAAGATTTCACGCGCTTATTTTCGGTGAATCCGCGATGCACAGTACTGCATTTCTGCGCGGCCGTACGACGCGTAGCGGACCTGTTCTTTCGAAAACGGCTTCGCATTGCTTGGCCGTCCCAGGTTTTCGCCGTGGATCACCTGATCCACAAGGTCGATGAGATCTGCGAGAACGCCGAGGCTGAGCGGATTGTAAACCGGATGCGCCGTCGATTCAAACACCTGCGTGTGATGACCGCCGAAGAATTTCATGCGGCCGCCCTTTTTCACCAGCCACGCCATCAGACCAACCAGACCATCGTAATACTCTTCCAGGCTCGTTCCGCCCGGCACCTGCATCCAGACACCGCAGCCGCTTCCGATCGCATCTCCGGTGAACAGGTAATTCTGTTTCGTCTCCAGCACAACAACGCTGCCCGGCGTATGGCCCGGTGTCTGACAGACGGCCAGCTCTGTGCCGCCGAGCGGAATCACGGAATCGGTACGGATGTCATGAATCTCCTCCCACGGTTTTAATTTTCCCGCTGTCAGCATCACAAGCGTCTCTGGATCCATCTTCTTTTCATCGTGGCACATGTACACCTCATCAAACTCATCCATGTGATACATGTGATCCGGATGCGCATGCGTGATGACCAGCAGAAGCGGCTTGTCCGTCAGCTCACGGATCACCGGCAGAATCTTTGTGCCTGCCGTAATGCCGGTATCAATGACAGCCGCTTTTTCTTCACCTTCTACTACATAGAACGATGAATTTCCTGCGTCCAAAATACAGTAAATTTTTTCCCCGATTTCTGTTACCTGAAAACCCTCCATGATGTAAAACCTCCTTAAAATAATAATGTACCCTCGGAGTCTTTCTGTGCTTGCTTTTTTCCTTTCGGCAATTCAGTGCCCCGCATTCTCTTCCCCGATGATGATCGAAAGCAGCGTATGATCCAGCATGATCGTGCGGTTCCACGGATTGAAAATCACACCGCTGATCTCCTTTGTTTCGGATGCCATGTGGATCAGCTGTTCCAGACTCACGAGAAACGTAGATTTCACGCTGCTGCTCCCCTTTAATTCCTCATCAAAGCTCGTAAACGCGGCCCACCAGACTTTTCCGTCTGCGCTCTTTACCGTTCCGATCCGGATCTGATCGTCGCCGGATGGCGGTTCCACGGAAAGAATCGCCTGTCCGCCCTCTTTCATTCTGCGGCGGATTACCGTCAGCACATGTGCCAGCAGTTCCGGCGTCGGCTCCTTTTGCAGTCCCAGAATTGCTTCCTCTATCGTTTCATTCCCCTGCAGCCCTTCGTCCTTTAGAGTTTCCATTTCTTTTGCCATTGCTCTTGTCCTTTCTTTTTCGCTTTTCCCACACAGAATCTGTGTACCATCATCCCCGGCAGCTTCGGCACTTCCGATGACCTTTACTCTGCGCCTACCCAGATGCCGTCTTCCCCGCAGAATCTGCACTCTTTTGATAAATCCAAAACGTTTTCCATCCGCTTTAAGATCTGATCGTACTTCCCTTCCCGCATCAATGCAATCGTCACCTGATCCGTTCCGATCTGCAGATGGCGGAAGCCGCGTTTTCCTTCCTCCGTCCACGGCAGAGTCAGCTCCAGTTCAAAGCCGCCGCTGCTTCCGTACAGCTCACCCGGCTGTTCGTCCGCAAACAGCTCGAAAAACGGCTGATAATATGCTTTGAAATAATTCTCCTCTGGAAACCAAAGTGTCCCGTCCCCGGTCCGCTCCGGCTCTTTTACAACGGCATTCAGATAGCCTCTCTCGTAATACGTCATGCACGCCGCGCTCTTCGCCAGCGGATTTTCATTGATCTTCTCGATCTCCGACGCCGCCCGGCATCCGTTTCCAAAGGCCGCCTGGCTGTTCTCGCTCCTGCCGACCGGCTCCCAGACGCTCCATGCGTTCTGCTTTCCGTATCCGATCAGATCCTGGCGGTATGCACCGTTGTATTTTACAAATTTTTTCTCCCCCGGCTGCTCGATCAGGTTCAGCGGTACCATACAGTCAATTCCGTACAGCTTCTGCGCAATCAGCCGCGTGTAGATGATGCCGAGATAATGACAGATTGCACTGCGCTCCGCCGTGTCGAGATACATAATCTGCTCCGCTTTTGCCAGCTGGTCGCCGCGTGTTTCGAGCACACTCTCCACCATCGCAATCCGTGACTGCAGCTCCGCCTTCCGTTTTCCGCGGTAGCGCGCCGACAGACGGCCATACGGCATCGTGCTTGCAAGAACCGCGTGCAGCAGCTCCAGGTTTGTGTATTTGATCATAATATCTTTCTTATTTAAACCGAGCTCTGCGTCGGTATCGACTTCCGTCACATTGATGATATATGTTTTTTCTTCGGTCAGTATCATTTGTTTTGCCTCTCTTTTTCAGTACTCTCTTCCATGCTCCTTCAGCCAGCTCTGCCACACTTTGTAATCGGGCATCTGCTGTGCCACCACCGCGTAAAACCGCGCGGAATGGTTCATCTCTTTCCGGTGCGCCAGCTCGTGGATAACGACGTAATCCATCACGTGCTCCGGCATCAGCACCAGCTTCCAGTTGTAGTTCAGGTTTCCGGCGCTGCTGCAGCTGCCCCAGCGGGTTTTCTGCTCACGAATTGTGATTCTGCCATACGTTACGCCCATCTCTTTTGCAAAATGTGCCGTCTTTTCCGCCAGCATCTGCGCCGCACGTTTAACCGCCGCTTTTCGTTCTGCTTCCGTCAGACGGTTCGCTGCTTTCTGCTCTGCGGCCGCCAACGCTTTTTCCCGGTGTGTGTAAATCCAATCCTGTTTTTCTTTTAAGAATGCTTCGATTTTGTATTTTGCCATCCGTTTCGGTGCGCGCACCACCACGCTTCCATCCGCTTTGACCTGGACGGCGAGCGTTTTACGGGCGGAATACACGATCTCATAGGGAATCTGTTTTAAAATCCGTTCTGCGCTGTCTTTCTGTTCCATTTATTTTTCCTCAAAAGCTGTCTGTTTTACCATTTTTTTGCCTGTTTTTCATTATACCTTTTTCCCGGCGGAAACGCAATCGGATTGCTCACTGAAAAAAAACGCGAGCAGAATCACCGTTTTTCTTCCAGCAATTCTGCTCACATTTTTCCTTCTCTTATTTCAGCTCAATTTTTTTCTGCTTTCTTCGGATGCACAGCCTCACAAATAAAATCGCCGCCTGCACACAGAGAATCATCACCAAAATTCCAATCATGGACAGCGCTGTTGCCCCCAGTCTGATCAGTTTTCCCATTCTTTTTTCCTCACTTTTCTTTCTATCGTGCCAGAACCGGATCGGCTGCCGCATCCCACAGCAGGCTGTCCGTCTCACTTTGTTCCAGGTATCCATATTTTACCATTGCCGCCAGCACCTGCTTTTCCCGCTGCAGCGCCAGATCCGCGTGGCGCGACGGTGCGTAGGCGGACGGTGCATTCGGGATTCCGGCGAGGAGAATGGCTTCGCTGTCGGTCAGCTCCTGCGGTTCTTTCCCGAAGTAGCCAAGCGATGCTTCTTTCAGTCCATAGTAGCCATCCCCGAAATAGATGGTATTGATGTACAATTCCAGAATTTCTTCTTTCGAGAGCTGCCGTTCCACATAGAGTGCCGTCCACGCCTCTGCCGCTTTTCTGGCAAGTGTCTTATTCTGATCGTAATACATGTTTTTTACCAGTTGCTGTGTGATAGTACTGCCTCCCTGCTCCGGTTTCATCACGCGGATATCATGTACAACCGCGCGCGCCATGCTGATCCAGTCTATCCCGTGATGTGTGTAATACCGGTGATCCTCGACAGCAAGCACCGCTTTTTTGTACAGCTCCGGCACCTGTTTCAGGGGAACCCACTGTGCTTCGCTTCTGATTTCCTCTACCGCCTGCGCGAGCGGCTTTTCCTTCACTGCCTTCTGATAGGAAACATATCCCTGGATTGCCCAGAACATTCCGGCCGTCAGCAGGATCAGGCAGAAAAATGCCAGAAAACCTCCAACCATTTTTCCCGCTGTTCCCCGGTGTTTTCGTGTTCTTTTTCTCATGGTTTCAAACCCCTTTGTTGTTCTTTCCTGCTTTCTATCCTACCATATCTCCCTTAACGCCTTCTTGCCTCTTTCTTAGGAATTCATTAAAATTTTGAAACTGTATGAAATGCATTTTGCACGTTTTCAAATAACCGCTGCTGCTGCGGAATACTTTAACCGAATCAGGCAAGTAGCGAAGCGGATTGCGAATATCCGCTTGACAAAACAGAAAAAGACAGACACCTGGCAGATTGTCAGGATGCCTGTCTCTTGTTTTTATCTTTTGGTTTTTCAGAAACGCTCTGTGATTATGCTGCGGTTCCGTAGTTCATTACATGAGCTGCTGACAGTGCTTTTCGAACGGCTACACCGAGAATTTCAGCTACTACAACGGAAATCACATCTTTTACGATGTACGGAACGGAAACTGCCAGGAAGGAAGCCGGGATCGTGTTTCCTGTTACAATAGAAAACTGTACCACACCGAATGCGTGACATACCGCAAGACCTGCGATTCCAAGAACGAATGGTTTGCCCGGGAAGCCTTTTTTAATTCCGGCACCGCAGAGCATTGCCATCGGAATAAATCCGAAAATAAAGCCGCCGGCCGGTCCGAGAAGAGCGCCGAATCCACCGCTCATGCCGGCATAAACCGGAACGCCGATCGCGCCGAGGATCAGATAAAGAGCGGACGATGCACCTCCCAATTTCCAGCCAAGCACGTAGCCGCAAAATGCCATTGCAAAGGTCTGCAGCGTCACCGGAACGCCGGTCGGAAGCGGAATCGTCACAATGGACAGTACCGCAAGCACTGCCGTCATCATGCCGGTCAGTACAATCTGTTTTGTTGTAAGTTTTGATTTTTTCATGAATGTAAATCCTCCTCGCAGGTTCTTGTATCCAATTCTTTCTGCTTTTGAATTGTTAACCTTGTTTCAATATAGGTTAATATTTCATTTTTGTCAATCCCTTTTTTAAAAATGCAGAGAGTTCTGCTACGATTCTGTTACACTTCCTGAAAATAGCGGTCACCCTCTTGTTTTCTGTTTTCTTTCTATGGTATACTATATAGTCTCGGAGTTTTTCCGGGAATGTTCACCCGATACAAACGATGAATTTTTATTCCATTTGAAAGGAGATACCCTCTATGAAACCTTCCGAAAATCCTCTCGGCTCGGAACCGGTCAGCTCTCTTTTGCGGCGTTTTGCGATTCCGAGCGTCATCGCGATGCTCGTCAGCGCCCTCTATAACATGGTAGACCAGCTCTTTATCGGTCACAGCATCGGCGTACTTGGAAACGCAGCGACCAACGTAGCGTTTCCGCTCAGTATGGTCTGCACATCCATCGGTCTGCTCTGCGGCATCGGCGGTGCTGCAAACTTCAATCTCTGCATGGGCAGACGAGAGCCGGAGCACGCGAAATCTTATGTTGGAAGTGCCATCTCCATGCTGGCAATCCTCGGTGTGATTCTCTGCGTTGCCGTTCAGCTTTTTCTGCGCCCGATGATGCTTCTCTTTGGTGCGACACCGGATGTCATTGATTATGCCTGTACTTACACTCGAATCACCTCCATCGGCTTCCCGTTTCTGATCGTCACAATCGGCGGCTCCAACCTGATCCGCGCGGATGGCAGCCCGAAATTTTCCATGCTGTGTAACCTGGTCGGCGCGATCGTCAACACGATTCTCGACCCGCTGTTCATCTTCGTTTTCCACATGGGCATGGCAGGTGCAGCGCTCGCCACGATCACCGGACAGATTTTATCGTTCGCGCTTGTTGTCTTCTATCTGCGCGGTTTTAAGACACTGCCGCTCTCTCTTTCCGATCTGAAACCGAACATGGCCTGCTGGGCACGGATCGCTGCGCTTGGTGCAACTCCGGCATTCAATCAGGTGGCAATGATGGTTGTTCAGATCGTTATGAACAACACACTGACCTACTACGGCTCCAATTCCGTCTATGGAAGCGACATTCCGCTTGCATGCGCCGGTATTATTTCAAAGGTGAATATGCTGTTCTTCTCCTTTGTCATCGGCATTTCCCAGGGACTTCAGCCGATTGTCAGCTTCAACTTCGGTGCACAGAAATATGACCGCGTGAAGGACGCTTATAAAAAAGCAGTTTTTGCGGCGACTGCCATTTCCATCGTCGCCTTCCTCTGCTTCCAGCTCTTTCCGCGCCAGATTATCGGCATTTTTGGTTCCGGTTCAGAAGAGTACCTGCATTTTGCAGAGCGGTACTTCCGTATTTTCCTGTTTTTCACATTCCTGAACGGTATCCAGCCGGTCAGCTCAAACTTCTTTACCTCAATCGGAGCACCGAAGAAGGGTATTTTTCTTTCGCTGACGAGACAGATTATTTTCCTGCTTCCGCTGCTGCTGATTTTTCCGTATCTCTTCGGCATTGACGGCGTGATGTACACTGCACCGATTGCAGACCTTGCAGCCGCATCAGTCAGCATCGTTATGGTCGTGCGGGAATTTAAGATCATGGCAGAGCTACAGAAGGCTACTGCCTGAAAACAGGTTTCTTTCCCGGAGCGTTTCTGCAAAAGACTTTTCGTGAGCTGCGGTCGCCAGAGTCTTGCTACAGATCATTGCCGTGTAAACAGGAAAGAATCCTGTCCGGAAAGTAAAAAATCGTATGCTGTTGCTTTTTCCACAACAGCATACGATTTTTTTATGCGTTATCTACACTTTTCTTTATTTATTCACATGCATCCACATCAGTCCATGCGAAGAATCATGGTCAGGATTCGTTTTGCACAAAGAGCGATTTCGTCGCGGGTGATGTATCCCTTCTCAAATGCCTCCTGTACGCGCTCCTCGTATCCGTTTGCCATCTTGATATCATTTCCGGCTTTTGTCTCGCGGTAATGCTCGCCGTGTGTCCACCAGTCGGTCGTTACCATTCCCTTAAAGTCCCACTCACCGCGCAGAATACCGGTCAAAAGATCCTTGTTCTCAGATGCCTGAACGCCGTTGATCAGGTTGTAGGACGACATGATTGTGTATGGATCTGCCTCTTTTACGATGATCTCGAAGGCTTTCAGGTAAATCTCACGCAGCGCACGCTCGGAAACGCGGGAATCGCTGTCTTTTCGGTTTGTTTCTTTGTTGTTGCAGCAGAAGTGTTTCACACTTGCCCCGATATGCTCGGACTGCATACCGCGTACCATTGCCGCACCGGATTTTCCGGCTACAAGCGGATCCTCGGAATAATACTCAAAGTTTCTTCCGCAGAGCGGGCTTCTGTGAATGTTGACAGCCGGGGTCAGCCAGATGCCGATGTTGTTTTCTTTGACTTCCTCTCCGCCGGCTTTACCGATCTCTTCGATCAGCTCCGGATCCCAGGTGCAGGCAAGCAATGTTGCGCACGGCCATGCGGTCGTGTTGACGCCACACTGCGGCTGAATGCGAAGGCCTGCCGGTCCGTCTGCGGTCATGATATTCGGGATGCCGTACTCAGGCAGATTTCCCATGCCAAACGTGTTGGCAACTCCTGTGTTCGGCTGACCGCCGAGCAGATGAATGAGTGCTTCTGTCGGAAGCTTATCTACAAACTCGTCGAGCGTTTCTTTTCCCTCGGCCACATTCATCAGGTTCGGATTCGTCTTTGCTGCTTCCATAAGCTCGCCAAAGCTCTTTCTCTCCTGTGCTTTGACTGCCGGGAGGAAACCTTCCAGAGTCAGCTTATCCTGACGCTCCAGTCCTTCTTCCTCGACAGGGCCGTTATCGGTCGGAAGCGCTTCGTAGGTTCCATCCGCAAGGAGACGTTTTTCCAGCTTATGCGGAGCGGCAAGGCTGGTGTACTGTGCAGTCACTTCTGCCTCTGCCAGATCGTAGGTGAAGTCCAGTTTCTTCGCATCTCTTACATTGTTTCCAACGTAGAAGACGTAGCTTCCTGCCTCAAGAACATAGGCAGATTTTGCAACCTTTCCAAGATCATCAAAAGATGCCATATCTTCCACTGTAAAGGAAAGAACGACTCTCTGTGTCTCGCCTGGCTGCAGCAGTCTTGTTTTCCGGTAAGCGCCGAGCTCTTTGGCCGGTTTGCCAAGCTTGCCCTGCGGTGCGCCATAGTAGAGCTGTACAACTTCTTTTCCGGCACGTTTTCCGGTGTTGGTAACAGCTGCTTTTACAACAATCTTTCCATCCTTCTCTTCTGCCCCCAGAACTTCTGTCTCAAAGCTGGTGTAGGAAAGACCGAAGCCGAACGGATAATTGACCTTCTCCGCTGCGCCCGGAATCGTCTCGAAATAACGGTAACCAACGTAGATATCCTCGTTGTAATCCACGTAATAAACGGATTTATGGAAGTTCTCGGTGGATGGATAATCCTCGAGGGTTGCTGCGTAGGTATCAACCAGTTTACCCGATGGGTTGACGTCGCCTGTTACAACGTCCGCTGCCGCGAGGCCGCCTTCCATGCCGCCCTGCCATGCCATCAGCACCGCCGGAATCTCTTTGCAGTCTTTGAACCAGCTGGTATCAACCATACCGCCGACGTTCATGACAACGATGACATTTTTAAAGTTTGCTTTTACTTTTTCTACCATGGCTGCTTCGCCGTTTGTCAGGCAGAAGTCGCCGTTTTCGAAGATGCTGGCGCTCAGCTCGATCTGTTTTTTCTCATCCTCAAACAGCTCATAGCCTTCATCGTTGATCTGGCATTTGCGGTCCCAGCCCTCGCCGGAGAAACGGCAGATGGTGATGATTGCGGTATCGGTAAATGCTTTTGCTTTTGTTACCAGCTCGTCCGGTACTTCCGGCTCTCTTGTCATGCCTGGTACAGCGCCTGCAGCATACTGTTCTTTTACATTTTTCTCATAGAATTCCGGCAGCTCATGGAACAGAGAAACCTCCCCCTCGGCTTCTTTGATCTTCATGCCTTCGTAGAAGTTGCGGATATACGCAACGGTAACGTCACCGCTTCCGCCGCCGCCTTTTACGTAATCAATCGTTCCTTTTCCGAATAAGGCTACCTTTGTGCCTTTTGCGAGCGGCAGTGTGTCGTTCTCGTTTTTTACCAGAACCATACCCTCGCCTGCTGCTTTTCTGGAAAGTGCGATATGTTCCGCGCTTCCTGTTACCCTTTTTCCGTCTTTTCCCAGCGGCAGAACCGGCTGGTAAAGACTTCTCTGCCATTTACCCATTTTAAGCTTACCTCCTGTATTTTCCGGTGCGCAGATCGCTTTCCGAACGCGCCCCATTCTGTCTTTATGATACGAAGTTTTGGATGGGATGTCAATTAATTTTTCAGCATTTTATCCTGTTTTTCGTTCCTTTTTCTTTCAGTTTTATTCCATTTTACCAACTTTTCAGGCTCCAGTCGTTTTCTTTCCTTTCTCTCCATATCTTGATCCGCAGGTGAATGCTCCGTCTGCGTCTCCCCGGTATTTCTGCTGCTTATCACTTTCCTTTTATATCAGACACTTTTCTCCTTTTGTGGATTGCCCCAAAAATAACAGCGTTCTATACTAGAGTGTGTCTAAAAGCAAACCATCGAAATTCCGTGATCCTGTTTCTTGCGGAGATACAACAAAAGAATGGAGTTTTTCTTATGAAGGTACTGATTTTATCCTGCAATACCGGAGGCGGCCACAATGCGGCGGCCTTCGCCTTAAAAGAGAGTCTGGAATTTCATCACCACGAAGCTGAAGTGCTGGACCTGATGCGGCTCGGGCGAAAACATACGTCCGCGCTGGTCGGCGGAGCTTATGTAAAACTCGTCTCCGTTTTTCCGGCCGGATTCGGCGCTGCCTATCAGCTCGGAGAGCTGGTACGCCGTGTCCCGGGGAAATCACCGGTTTATTATGCGAATGCGCGGCTTGGAAATGCACTCGCCGATTATATCGTTCAAAATCATTTTGATGGTGTCGTCACAACGCACCTTTATCCGGCGGAGACACTGACCTGGATGAAACAGAAAGGGCTGCTGACCATTCCATGTGTCGCCATCGCTACAGATTACGCCTGCATTCCGTTCTGGGAGGAGACAAACTGCGATGATTATGTCATTCCGCACAAAGACCTGATCCCGGAATTTGCATCATACGGCATCCCGAAAGAAAAGCTGCTTCCGCTTGGCATTCCGGTCCGGCCCGCATTTTCGCGCCCGGCGTCGAAAGAAGATGTGCGCCGCCATCTCGGTCTTCCCGAAGATGCTCCACTGTTTCTCGTCATGAGCGGCAGTATGGGATTCGGCAAGGTGCATTTGCTCGCGCATGAGCTCGTTTCCCGCCTGAAAAGCGGCGAACAGGTTGTGATTATCTGTGGAAATAACAAGAAACGGGCGCGTTCTCTCCGGCTGCAGTTCCATAAAAATTCAAATGTCCACGTCGTCGGCTTTACGCGTCATGTCGCGGAATATATGGCTGCCGCTGATGTTCTTTTTACAAAACCCGGGGGCTTAAGCAGTACGGAGGCGATTGTGCGGCGCGTTCCGCTGATCCATACCGATCCGATTCCCGGGTGTGAGACGAAAAACCGCGCCTTCTTTGTCTCCCGTGGAATGTCCGTGACCGGCACGCATCAGAAAGAACTGGCAGATGCCGGTATTTCGCTTGCAAAGGATGATGCGCGTCAGATTGCGATGCGCGATGCACAGCGGGAAAACAGCCATCCGCAGGCAGGAACGGCGATTACGCATCTGTTAGAAAAATTAGTTTCGGAGTAATACTTATGAGGATGACGATTTATCTGTTTTATCTTTTATTCGGCTATCTCTCCGGCAGTGTGCTGTACTCGTATCTGATTCCAAAGCACTTCTGCCATGTGGATGTCCGAACCACGAATGAGGACCAGAATCCCGGCGCATTCAACGCATTTTCCGCGGCTGGACCGCGCGTCGGACTGTTCTGCGTTCTGTGCGATATTGGGAAGGGCTTTCTGCCAGTGTTTCTGGCAGTACACAGCTCTGCTGTTTCGATGGGTTCGTGGCTTTTTGCTTTGATTCTGCTCGCCCCGGTGGCGGGTCATGCGTGGCCGTTTCTGCAGCTCTCGAAAGGCGGAAAGGCAATCTCTGTCTCGTTCGGCGTACTGCTCGGTCTCCTGCCGGACCTGCGGCCGGCACTTCTGCTGGCAGCGTTTTACCTTACCTTTTCGCTGATTCTGATTATCCAGCCGCACAATCTGCGCTCAATTGCTTCCTTTGCAGGCTTCGCTGCCGCCGCACAGATTTCCCGCTTTCTGCCGTCCGTACGGCTCGGAAGTCTGCTCGTGTCACTGGTCGTCTGCTACCGCCACTTTTTCAGCTTCCGACGGTATGAATCCGAAAATGTTTCATTTACAATTCAGTCTCTGTCTGCTAAAATAAGGGACAAACAGAAAAAACATTAACATTCTCCCGGATTTTCCGCATTTTTTATCTTTTCCTGTAAAATTCGGAAAACATTTTTAAATATCGTTTATGCAAAAAGACTCCTCGGCTGTCCATGCACACCCAAATGGCGCATACATCGCAAACACATGGGAACCAGAAGGGGAACCTCTTGTAAATCTGCTGAAAACCCGCCAGAATAACTTCAGGAGGATATTTCATATGCTTTCAGAAAAAATGGTAACTCTTGGTACCAAAAAATCGGTCATCCGTGAAATCTTTGAATACAGTAAAAAACGTGCCGCCGAAATCGGTGCGGAAAATGTTTTCGATTTCAGCATCGGAAATCCAAACGTCCCGGCTCCGGCTTCCATTCATGAGACAATCAAAGAACTGCTTGATTCCCGGGATGACTACTATCTGTTCGGTTACACTTCCGCACAGGGAGATGCCGACACCCGCGCTGCCATTGCAGCGAACCTGAATGAACGCTTTGGCACTTCTTTTGGCGCCGATAACTTTTACATGACCTGCGGTGCTGCCGCTTCCCTCCGCATTGTCCTTGGCGCACTGACCCTTCCGGGCGATGAATATGTGGTCTTCACTCCATATTTTCCGGAATACCGCGTCTTCATTGAGTCCGCCGGTGCAAAAATGGCAGAGACTCCGGCAAATCCGGACACCTTCCAGATCGACTTTGACCAGCTTGCCGCTTCTGTCAATGAGCACACAAAAGGTGTCTTCGTCAACTCCCCGAACAATCCGTCCGGTGTTGTTTATACGGAGGAAAGTATCCGTCAGCTTGCTGCTTTTCTGGAAGAAAAATCCGCTGCCTACGGCCATCCGATCTATCTGATTGCCGATGAACCGTACCGCGAACTCGTCTATGGGGACGTGGAAGTTCCTTATCTGACCAAATATTATAAAAACACGCTGGTCTGCTACTCCTACAGTAAATCGCTGTCTCTGCCGGGCGAACGTATCGGCTATGTTCTTGTACCGGATGAAGTAGAAAATGCCAGAACCGTTTACGCCGCTGTCTGCGGAGCCGGACGCGCCCTCGGTTTCGTCTGCGCACCGAGCCTGATTCAGCATGTCATCGCCAAATGTGCCGGTCAGGTTTCCGATCTGTCTGTTTATAAAAAGAACCGCGACCTGCTGTACGATTCATTGAGTTCCTATGGTTTTACCTGTGTTCACCCGGACGGCGCTTTTTATCTTTTCATGAAATCTCCGGAAACGGATGCATACGCTTTCTGCGAAAAAGCAAAGAAATACGAACTGCTCCTCGTTCCGGGCGACGATTTCGGCGCACCGGGATTTGTGCGGATCGCTTACTGCGTGACAACCGCACAGATTGAGCGGGCACTGCCGGCGTTTGAGAAACTGGCGAAAGAGTATTTTGCATGATTTTTTCACCTATCAACTTTTCTTGAATATCATATAATAAAAAACGGACACTGCTTCATCTTTGAAACACAGTGTCCGTTTTTCTTTTATTCCCCTGCATCCTGTTTTCCACTCACAACGTTACATCTTTTCTTCCGCATCCCCCGTTCTGACACACGCATACCGCTCACTTTCGATGATCTGTTCCATCGCTTCCGCCGGTGTGGTGTCGATGTTACTCAGGAGATTCCGGAATGTCGTAACCGACTCTCCGCTGTACAGCTGAACCCCTTTTCTTTTGCTGTCGACATGGAAAAGGTCGTGTCGGCTGTTCACATTCCAGAAAACAACGTTCGGCAGCCGATAGCCGCTGTACTCGTACTTTTCTTTCATATGATCATAAAACATCCAGTTCTCGTCCACGCAGGCATCAATCTCCATATCCGAGACAACGATCAGTGCTTTCGGCATTTCCTCCGGCGGAACATCGTGATCCCGTGCTGTTTCCAGAACGTGTTCAAATGCAGCCTGCAGATTCGTATTCATTCCCCAGCCAACACTCTTAACACATTGGACTTTCTGCTCCAGCGTTTCCCCCTTCAGGGAAACAAATTCTGACTTCTCACTGAATGTCATAAAAAGATTGTGGTAAGCACCCCGGTTCCGCTCTGCAAAGTAAATGGCAAGGCCAATCGCTGTCGCCATGGGTCTTATCCACATAGAACCGGAAACATCTGCAACGACAATCGCATTCGTTTCCTTCGCCACATAGTCCGGCAGCTGGCGCCACTGTGCTTCCATTATCTCGTCCCACGGATTGAAATACAGTATTTTTTCTACAAGATCGTACGGATACAGCGTCTCCGCATGAATCTTTTCTTTTCCCTCCAGTGCGTTCATCAGATACCGGTCAAAACGCTCCATGTCATGTCTCAGGAATGCGTTCCGGTAAATCATCATAGCTCTTCCGGAAACCTCCGGGTATACGATCTCCTCCCACTTTCCTTCTGACATTTTTACTTCCAGCACGCCGATGTATTTCCGCAGGGAACGGACGATTCTTTTGAAGTTGTAAATCGGATAGCCGAGCTTCTGCGCCGTCAGAATGCCGAGCTTTCTCGTCTCTTCCCTTTTCGAATCTGCCGTCTTGATCCATTTGGCAAGCAGGGAAACGCTTTTTCCCTCCCGGAAATTTTTCAGATCTGCTTCCAGCTGCTGCTTCATGGCTTTCCACATCTCATTTTCGACTCTGGTTCCAACCAGACAGTACCAGTCATCGAATCGGCCGTAAACGCCAATCAGATCGAGATTCGCAATGACATCCTGCGGATGATATTTGGCAAGGTACTGCAGCAGAATCCGAAAGACACATCTCTCGCCGAGACCTTCCCGGATATCACGCACATAAAACAGGATCTTTAACGCGAACAGCGGGTCTGCCCGGTACGCTTCCGCAAACAGAAGCTCAATTCTTTCCGGATCCGCACTGCGCAGGGATCCAATCGATGCAAACAGATCCAGTCGCGCATCGCCGCTTGTGTTCCGTGCTGCTGCTCCGTTTTCCGTATAAGTTTTTGTTGTCTGCTCCCGCATCTGTTCTGCAAAACTCATCGCTGCCGCTCCTTTCTTTTGAGCTATCTTACTCGCGTAAGGCGGGCAGGACTTGAACCTGCATTCTGTGCCTTATCCTCTACGAAAAATTTGCTGTACGTTCCACAAACATGAAACATTTTTCTGCACAGGTTTTGCCCGTTAAACTACCGCCTTATTTTCAGCCACATTTTTTTGTGGATACTGATGTGTATCAAATGCTGTTCCACTCTGACTTGCTTTATATCATCGGTGGAGATGCTATTTTTCTGCCTTCTCTCTAAAGCTCAGGATTTCCTTCAGGGATCTTGGTTCATAATTCATCCATGGCTTCATACATCCCACATTGTATGCCTGCGGTCTGCACTCATAAATGTGTCTGCTGCATTCCTGCTTTCTGCACGTCTCTGTTCTTTTTGTGAATGTCCGTGCTTTGTTCTGTATATACTATATTACATATTTTCGATTTTTGCATTTAACTTCTGGTTTAATTTTTGATGTGATATGTTTTCTGGTTTTTCCCAGCTCCACACAGTACTGTCCAGACCTGATTTCCCTTTTGACAGTGCCTTTAGCTCTTCCACGCAGAATTCCGTCGCGCGTACGATGTACTCGTCGGCCATTTGTCTGGTAAGGATGGACAATTTCTCTTCTTTTCTCTGGACGAATTCCCCACGGACTTCTTTTATAAGACCTTTCACATCGAATTCAGCAAGCTGTGCCAATGGATCTTCTGTAAGATCCAGCTCCTGGATCATTTCCTGGGAAAGGCCATATTTTTTCGAAATATATTCATTTAATATCTCGTAGTCCCGATGCAGTTTTTTTACATTTCCAGGAGCGCTCGAATTCCAGCCATGATCCCCATACATAAATCTCCGATATAGCATATCCTGGATCAGATGAAGATAATAGCCGAGATATAAATCATCCTTCTCCATGTATTTCCCGTATCTGTCGCGGAAAAATTCGAGATCGTATGTGTATCTGGTATTTTTGCAGATTTTCTTCTTTAAATGGCTATTTCCCGCCACCGCCCCATCCGGCAGAATCACCCCAAGAAACAGGCGGTTGATATCTCGAAACGAGACTTCCTTTCTCATCTCCTGTACAATTGCCAAGTGAATCATGCTTGATGCCATAGTGTCCTCTTTTCCTTTATTCTTCTACATTCTATTTTCCAATATCAGCTTTACATCTTTTGAAAGCTTTCTATCCATACTGCTAACTTTAACATTTCCTCTATGTATTTCATATCTTTTCTGCTTGCTTTGTGAATTTTTCTTTTTATTAAAGTTGACTTTATAACACTGTTCCTTCTATTCTATGATTATATCAAGATATCTTGATATAATTCAAGATATCTTGAACGAAATAGCAGCTATCGTTAATATTTTTTTCAACTCCTTTTTCCCTTCCAGTCCCTCAGCCGTATCCATCATATCCCAATTTTTCTTGCAAATGATACGATCTCGGAGTGTATATCGAAAAAAAGGATAACAAGTACGAAAGATTTTCTATTTTCAATGTTTCATGTGCAAAAAAGGGCGGAGGAGGATCTTTCGGTTCTTCGGATCCTCCTCCGTCCTTTTTATGCCGCATTTCCAGTTCTGACGCATGCGTACCGCTCGCTCTCAATCACTTTTTCCATCGATTTGACCGGTGTGCTGTCAATATTGTTCAGGAGATTCTGGAATGTCGTAACCGACTGGCCGCTGTATAGCTGGACACCTTTTCTCCGACTGTCGGCATGGAAAATATCGTTTCGACTGTCTACATTCCAGAAAATAATATTCGGCAATTGGTAGCCGCAATACTCGTACTTTTCTTTCATATGATCATAAAACATCCAATTGCGGTCTCCGCATCTGTCGATCTCCATGTCAGATACAACGATCAGCGCTTTCGGCATTTCTTCCGGCGGTACATCGTGATCCATCGCTGTTTCCAGAACCCGCTCAAATGCAGCCTGAAGATTAGTATTCATCCCCCATTCCGTACGCTCGACGTATTTGATTTTCTGCAACAGGGTTTCCCCTCTCAGAGAAACAAATTCCGGCTTCTGGCTGAACGTCATGAAAAGATTGTGGTAAGCGCCCCGGTTCCGCTCTGCAAAGTAAATAGCAAGACCAATGGATGTCGCCAAGGGTCTTCCACTCATGGAACCGGAAACATCTGCAATGACAATTGCATTCGTTTCCTGCGCCACATAATCCGGCAGCTGCCTCCACTGCGCCTCCAATACCTGATTCCATTGACGTCCATACAGAACTTTTTCCACGAGATCGTACGGGTACAGCGTCTCCGCATGAATCTTTTCTTTTCCATCCAGTGCCTTCGCCAGATACTGGTTAAAACGCTTTTCATCATGTTTTCGAAATGCGTTCCTGTAAATCATCATGGCTCTTCCGGAGACCTCCGGGTAAACGATCTCCTCCCACTTTCTTTCTGACATTTTCACTTCCAGCACGCCGATATATTTCCGCAGGGAACGGACGATTCTTTTGAAGTTGTAAACCGGATAGCCGAGTTTCTGCGCCGTCAGAATGCCGAGTTTTCTCGTCTCCGTATTTTTAGAGTCTGCCGTTTTGATCCATTTAGCAAGCAGGGAAACGCTTTTTCCCTCCTGGAAGTTTTTCAGATCTGCTTCCAGCTGCTGCTTCATGGCACTCCACATCTCGTCCTCAACGCCAGTTCCGATCAGGCAGTACCAGTCGTCAAAACGGCCGAAAACACCAATCAGGTCAAGGTTGGCAATGACTGCCTGCGGATGGTACTCGGCAAGATACTGTAGTAGAATCCGAAAGACACGTCTCTCGCCGAGACCTTCCCGGATATCACGCGCATAAAACAGGATTTTCAACGCGAACAGCGGGTCTGCCTGATATGCTTCCGCAAACAGAAGCTCAATTCTTTCCGGATCCGCTCTGCGCAGGGATCCAATTGTCGCAAACAGATCCAGCCGCGCATCGCCGGTTGTGTTCCGTGCTGCTGCTCCATTTTCTGTATAAGTTTTTGTCGCCTGCTCCCGTATCCATTCTGCAAAATCCATCGCTGCCGCTCCTTTCCTTCCACTGTTTTCTCCATACATCCTTTTCTGGATCTGTGGACTCCATTCTTTCTCGTTTGCTCTTCTGTTTTTTTCTGAGTGAGGGCCGGATTTGAACCGGCATCTTCGCCATTACCACTGGAAAAAAGTTTGCCGTTACGGTCACGCACATGACCGTTTTTTCGCGCTCTTTCTTTTAAGCTACCTCACTCGCGTAAGGCGGGCAGGACTTGAACCTGCATTCTGTGCCTCCCTATTCTCCTCAAAAAGTTGCTGTGTGTTCCACAAACATGAACCCTTTTTTTCTGCACAGGTTTTGCCCGTTAAACTACCGCCTTATTCTGTTATTTTAGTGTTTCTGTCTTCTGTCCCCAGCTCAGGATTTCCTTTCGGGATCTTGATTCATAATTCATCCATGGTTTCATGCATCTTTTCCAGATCATTTTCTGTAATAGCATTTTCCCCAGTGATTTTTTTCTTCCCGATTCGGATTTCAGGGTCTCTCACCGTAAAATTTCCAGTCGCAGATATCCCATGTCTCAGAAATTTTTCGAAATGCTTTTGATTTTCCCCACAGTGTTTTCGCCCGTCGAACCCTCTTATTTGCCGCGCGCTTTGCCCAACGGAAATTTTTGCATCGGCCTTTGCTGACGGGCGTTTTTTTACAGCTTCGGCTCATCAGCCTACTCCCCATCCAGAATTTTCTGATAGAGAAGTCTGCCTTCCTCCCCGGCAAGCCGTCCGCAGATTTCTGCCCGTTCGGCGATAACAGGGATCTGGATATGTGCTTTGGCATCTGCCAGCTGTAGCAGCATCAGGTTTTGAAACATCGCAAAGCTGGCCATTTTCGTATGGCGTCTGACGTGCTTTAATTTCACACTGACGTGGTCATCATGATACTTCACATAATACAGGAGCTCCTGTACATCGAAACACGGAATCACATACCCCTGCCGGTCCAGCTCCGGGACCACGACGTCGCGCACGATTTCCATGCTTTTTTCGGGATGACCGTAGTAATGCATGTCCGGATCACCCTCGCGTTTTCCCCTGAACTGCGCTTCCGGCTTTCCGATATCGTGCAGCAGCGCCGCCAGATAGACCATGTCATTTTCCATCCTCCGCGGAAGATTGCAGACCACATGGAGGGAATGCATCCATAAGTCATACTGATGTGCACTGTTCTTCTGATCATAGCCAAACATGGTTCGTACGGCCGGAATCAGCGCTGCGATTTCTTCTCGTCTCACATCCATCTCTTCCGCAGTTTCTGCTGTTTTCAACACATTCAACAGCTCGCTTAACTTCATGTGTTCACTCCCCCTTTCTGGTCTTTTTGTGAATATCTGTGTTTTGTTATATATAGACGTTGGGGTCAAAAGGTTTTTTGACCCCTTTGATACCAGATTGCTACGTGCTTTGCACTCCCGCAATCTTCATGTATATACTGTATCACATGCTTTCGTTTTCTGCACTTAACCGCTGGTTTAATTTTTTTTGCTGATTTTTTATGCTGTTCACCCGGCACAAAATCCGATCTGCCGGCTCTGCGGTTTCTTTTTCAGGCCGATCATCTCGAAATCGTCCGCCGTCAGAAGACAGGCCTCCTCTTTTTCCAGCGTACCATTCTGATGTTCCCGAATGAGGCGGTCTGCCTGGCGCATGATAGCGTGGTCCAGCAGGTTTCTGACAAACCGTCCATTGCCGTAATTTTCTTCCCGGCATGCATCGGCGCAGATGGAAAAGCATTTTTCCCTTGTTCTTTCGTCCATCCGGTATTCCGATTTTTCCAGCATCAGATCCAGAATCTGCGTCAGTTCTACCGGTGAGTAATCCGGGAAATTCAGGTGAAAGGCAATGCGGCTTGCAAGACCTTCATTCTGCTCCAGAAACTCCTGCATCTTCTCCGGATATCCTGCAAAAATGACAATGACCTCATCCCGGTAATTCTCCATCTCCTGCACAATGGTATTGATCGCCTCGGCGCCATACGTGCGGTTGTCTTCTACAAGAGAATACGCCTCATCGATAAACAGAATGCCGCCACGCGCCGCCTGAAATTTACTCTCAACAATCTGTGCCGTCCAGCCGACATATTTTCCGACCAGATCCTGTCTGCCGCACTCTACAATGTGGCCATATTTCAGCACTTCCTCTTCCTTCAAGACCTGGGATAGCAGACGCGCCACGGTTGTCTTTGCTGTCCCTGGATTTCCGGAAAACAGCATATGCATGGATGACTGAACCCCCGGAAGACCCATCTGTTTCCGCATTTTCTGCATTTTGGCCGCCGCCAGAATCTCATCTGTCACTTTCTTTACATCCGACAGGCCTACCATTTTCTGCAGCTCCACATACGGCTTGTCTGTCTTCTTTTTCAGTTGAATTTTGACGAGGTCTTTTTGTTTGTAGGCCTTGTAAATATGCGTTTTTAATCCGCTTCCGTACCATCTGTTGTAGGCAGAAAAGATATCCGATACAGAATACAATTTCTTTTCTTTCGGAAGATACCGCGTCAGCTCTTCTATCGTGTAGTCGTGATACTCTGTCTTATCCGCCAGACGTTTCAAATAGCCCGTCGCCCGTTCCAGATCTCCCTGGCCTTCCTGAATCTGAATCAGATCCGCGTTGGAAAGAATTTCCGCTATCGTCTCATCCGATACGCTGCGGCTTCCGGAAATGTCCACAAAGATAAACAATGTAGAATTTCCATACTCATTCAGTTTCTTCCCAAGTGTTTTCGCCAGATCATAATTGCCGGTGGCATACATTCCTGTACTCTTTTCACCTTCCAGATTCAGAATCACTGTTCCGCCTCTAGCACTGGAGAAAATATTGTCAAAATTATCTTCCCGCTCTGCCTTGTATGTCATCTTCTGCACATCGTAAACTCTGCCGCTCAGCAATCGTTGATTCTCCAGCAGTGCCGGAATCAGAAGATCTATCATATCATCCGCAGCCGCTTTGTCACCGGCTGTGATCAGATAATGAACCGGATGCCCAACAAAACGTTTTTCATTTTCCGGGGCGTAAATCCGCTCCATTTCGTCATAGAAGCTTTCCGATGCCATAATTTCCTGCATCTGCTCCGCCTGCTTTTGTCTGGTCATATTTTGAGCGGTATAAATCCGTTCACTTACCTGATACGCAACAGGTTCAAAAAAACTGTGATGTTCTGGTTCTATCGCAAGTTTTAATTTTTCCTTCAGCGACCCGCTGTAACACTCCGTCCAGTTATTCCGTTCTGCCCGAACCAGTTCTTTGCAAAACGCATCATTTGTGATCTCCTCATACGCAAGCAACTCAATTTCCGGCAGTATCTTCTGAATACAATCCACACATACCCGGGGAACCACTTCCATCTCAAGTGCAGCCACAATCGTCATCTGACCATTCAGAATATCACTGATCATAATGAAAAACTTCTTTTCTGTACGGTAGGCAGTGTAAAACTTGCTGTTCCATTCCGCAGCATCACTCCGTCTGGAATAGAGACGCTCATATCCTTCCTTCGTTGAATCCTCCTGTTCCAGATTCAGTTTTGAACAGTCTGCTGTGTATTTGTAAAGAATCATTCGCTGCTACCTCCCTTGGAGCTTTTACTGGTAATCCTTCTGTTGTCTCTTTCTACCTGCTATCTTACCACCTGCCGTATCCCATATGTGGACAGGTTCTTGTCTATACGAAAACCAGACAATTTTCTGGTTTTTCTATTTCTCCATAACAGGTACTTACTTCTTTTTTCTTCTGCATTTCTGTACAGTATTTCGACACTGGAATAACGGCTACAATCACAACATGTTCTTTTTTCTCGCAGTTTCCCAGCAAGCCAATCATATACCGCAGCTCTTCTTTTCTGTCGGCAAAATTTTTTCTGCTTGTCATCATCGGCACTTCATCAATCACAAAAACAGAAATTGCTCCATTCTCTGCTTTCTGCGCTATGATTTCTGCCATTCTCTCCACCATCATCGCTGGTGTATCATCAATTTCTATCTTGGAAAGCTCCTCCTGCCCGTACATGCTCTGCAGAATCTTCCACATCTCCTTCTTTTCATGCTGCAGTGAAAAAAGGAGAACTCCATCCTCGCTGGTTTTTCGCTCTTTCCAGCCATATGCAACCGCTTTTTTCGTTTTTCCGCTCGCCGCAGATCCCGCCAGGAAAATCATCCTTCTGCCCCTCCCTCATCTTTCAGAAAAATTTCAAGCATACGTCCAATTACCATATTGTCTCGTTCTACCAGATCTCTGGCTGTTCCAAACATGAATCGAAATCTCAAATCGAAAATCATTCTGGCCTGCTGTTCATCCAGTCCATACTGCTTTTCCAGTGCCAACGCTGCAATCCCCTCATTTGGGTAGTCCGCTTTCATGATCTGGCAAAGTTCATCTTCATGGCATTGTGCCCAGCTTTGTGCTTCCAGCGTGTGTTTTCTTTCCAGAAGCATGTTCTTTCTTCTTACCAGATACTCTGCAAAATACTCCAGCTCTTCCTGGCTGTATCCGATCCACTGACCCGAAATATCCCAAAGTGGTTCTATTTGTTTCATTTCCCGAAGAAGATGCTCTTTTTCCTCCAGAAAAGCTTTCCATCTCCCCTGTTTTTCCCGTTCAAGCGGCTCTTTTTCTTTCTCAGGAGCTTTTTCCCACTTCTGCAGTATTTCATTATAGTCCTCCGCTTTTTCCACCATGGTAAGAAATACCTGTTTTGCTTCAGAATTTTTTCTCATAACAGAATACAGAATAGCCAAAAGTGCATCCAGTACATATATTTTATTTTGCCCGCACTTTTTCTCCAAATATTCCTGTTTCGAAACAAACAGCCTAATCACGCCATCTCTGTTGTTTGTGCGAGACGGAACGATGATATAGGCCTTATCCTTTTCTTCAGGAAAATCTTCTGCCCTTCCTTCAAACACGACTTCCGTGGCATCTTCAACGCAGATTTCCGTCAGTGGATCAAAACATTCCAGAAATTCTAAAATACCCATATTGCACCTCTCCTTTATTTCCCGATCTGATCTGCGGTTCTTTTCGTTTTCCCGGGTTTCCGCTTTTTGGCCTTTCGGATATAATTTTCACTGAACTGCTTTTCCCGTTCAATCCAGTCCTGCGTTCTCTTCTCAATCACAAATGGAAGTTCTCTCCAGATCATCCTGAGCTGTTCTTCTGTGATCTCCGGCACTTTCTTTAAAATTGCCTCCCGCAGATATACACCGCCTCCGCTGCAGGAATCCGGGAAACAGTTTTCTTCGCTGATAGCATCCAGAATTTCTTTATAATATTTTCGATACATCTGATATGCTTCGTAATGTGCAATACGGTTCACATGATCTTCGATTCTGGATTCCTCCTCCTGTTTCAGAATTGTTTTCTTGTTGATTCCGCCGCTGTTCACATTCGCATAATACATCGCATATGCTTTAGCTTCTTCCAGACTTTGGAATGTGCGGAGAAATCTGCCGAAGTTATGAATATCACCATCTGAAAACGTAATCCAGTCATAATATGCCAATTCCGGCGGAAAATGATTTTCTTTTCCGTAAAGCTCTGCACATTCCTGTCTGCTGACAGAATGATAATCCCACGGACCGATGATATCATCGTAATCCGCGTAGAAAAGAATATAGGCTTCCACCTTTGCATCACTGTATATCAGCATCGGGCTGTGCTCCTCGTACTGATACAGAATCGAGTATTTTACACCCTTGATTTTTCCGTCATTCCTTCTCATCAACAGTGCGTAAACGCCCATCTCAGAATTATCCGGAATATTGTTCACATGCATCGGCTTCCAGTTAAATTCGTTCTCCGTCAGTTTCTCCTTCTCGCGTTTTTTCCGGCGTTCCGCCATTTCCCGATCCATTCTTTCCCTGTACAGAACGCTTCCGATGTAATCATATCGTTCCAGATGCTCCACGCCAATTGCCCGGCCGGCCAGATCGATGGCATAAAAATGCCAGAAATTTTCCTTTTCCCGTTTCGCCTCCGCAGCCGCTTTGCTGTACTCATCCAGAATGTCTTCCCGGATCAGTGCATTTTCTTTCTCCAGATATTTCCAGCCGTGATCTTCTGCTTTATATTTATGACGATAACCAATTCTTTCATCGGTCGTCTCAAAGATCGGGAAAAGCTCGGTACTTTTGTAAAATGGTGTCTCTTCAAATCCGAAAATATACTCTTTTCCCTCTTTGCTGAGCAGACATACACATCCCGGGCCGCCCATTCCAGAAGGGGGATCCTCCTGTGCAAACACAACGGTTTTCCAGAAGTCTTCTGTTAAATCTGGTAAATCAAACGTGTGATCTCTATCCATATCTCTGGCTCTCTTCCTTTCCTTTTTCCGTTGCATAAAAAGTTCTCTTTTATTCTGTTCTCAGATCTTCTCTCGGCTGATTGGAAAGCACAATCACCATCTGCTTTCTGTGAACCGTTTCATACTGAACATCCATCCACATTTTCTCAACATGTGGACACTCTTCCATTCCGATGCCGTACACATACATATCATCGTATTTCTCCGGTATCTCACTCCGATATTCATAGTATTCAGATGACCAGTCATTTCGATTTACGATAGAAAAATGTCTGCCGATCTGCAGATACGGTTTTAGATCCCGGAACAAAAGCTTCTGTTCCACACTCCGTTTGATATCCCGCGGTTCTTCCGAAATCATAAGTTCCATCGCCGGATTCATTGTATCATCTTTACTGCACCAACATTCTCCTTCCGGTTCCGGCAAAGCCGTATAGACATCTCTGGAAAATTCCACATCCACCATTCCGACTCCATAGATGTAAAAGCCGGCATATTTCTGTTCCGGAATGTCTGACATCATCAGATAATCGTGGTAATAACCATCCTCAAAACAGATGGATAAGCGGACATTGCGTGCAACATATTTTCTCAGTTCTTCAAATTTAATTGCCATCAGAAAACTCCTCCTTTGTCAGTACCAGTTTTACTACTTCGTGTGCGAAAAAATTATCTTCTTTTTCGAAAATGTTACCCAGCACAACCATGACCGGGCCGTCCTCTACTTCTCTGAACCCCAGCTTCCGCAGCAGGCTGATCGTTGGTTCATTTTCTGTCTGGGTTGTCACATACAGCTTATCGATGAAAAGATTCTTTCCGTTTGCAGAAACCCCATCACCAAAGAGCTGATTAATCAGCTCTCGGCTGGCTTCTTCACAGTAGCCGTTTCTTCGGTATTCTCTGGCGATATAAAATTCAATTTCGTATTCGTCTTCCATTTCTCTATGTACGCCTACGTAACCAATAAACTTGTCTTTCTGCTGTTTGGGAAAAATGGAATAGGTGCAAAGCTCATGATCGGTTCTCTCAAAGTAGTTGGCAAACCCCATCACATGTTTTTCGGATGGGCTGACTCCGCAGAATATGTAGAAGTCGCCATCATCCCGCAGCATTTGTAAAAATGCCTCGGAGTCTCTGTCCGTCCGGCTTGGGAGAAGGAATAATCTTTCAGTTTCGATTGCAGATCCTGTGTTCATTTGTGATCTCGTCTCCATTCTTTTGTACGTTGACTGTGAGTTTTCATGTTTCAGGAGTGAGGGCTGGAATCGAACCAGCGACAATAGATCTTTTGCTGTACCGACCACACCCATGATCGGCTTGGTTTCTCTGCTCTACCATGGCTGAGCTACCTCACTCATATTTCTCTTTTAACTTTTGTATTCCTTATGTGATTCCACTCCGTCAGGAACCAGCCTGCTCCGCCGGTTCTTCTGCGATCTCACTCCAGCCGGCTTTCAACAGGAATTCTTTTGTTACGTCTGCTTCCTGAATTGCGAAAAGTTCGTTCAACGTCATATCGAGTTGTTCCTCCTGATCTGTTCGGTATTCTGATGCATCCGCCGGTGTTCTGATGTACTCCTATTATTCCACTTCTCTCCGGCATTTGCATTGAACTTGTGGTTTACTTTCCGGGTATGCCTTATCTTATCATGGAACCGTTCCTGCATGTGGACACTCTTTTGGCCACTTCTTCTGTTGCCTTTCTTTTACATCGGGAAGTTTCTGTCCATTACCAGATTCTTGTTTTCTCAATTGCCGCAAGAAATGCCAGCATAGAAATTCTATTATTGGTCAGTGTACCGGATTCCGACAGAAAATCATAAATCACTGTGCATTCCTTTCTTTTCAGGACAGCTTCCGCCAAGGTATACAAAGCTTTCACAAATTCCTGCTCGGCACGATAATATTCTTCTAAGGCTTCTTTATCCTCACGTCCGTTAACCGGATCAAAACATGCCCTCACATACGCTGCTCTGGCTGCTTTCCGCTGCATCTCAAGATATTCTGCCTGCACCTGATCTGCGATTCCATCCAGTTCCTTTTGCAGCGTGTTGTAAATTTCATTCAGCTCCGTGCGTTCGTACTTCTCTTTCGTGTCGTAAGGCGGTACCTTTGTTTTCCATTGGGATGCCAGTTTGAAGCTTTTGTTTTTCAAATCGACAACATACGCATAGCGTGGACGCATGGTTCCACTCCACAATCCGGTTCGCAAAAACGGATGATTGGAATAGAAAAATTCGTAGGAACAGGATGAAAAATCAGCCCCAGGTTTATCATATTTTTCCTGGTTGTATTTATGTTTAAACATAATAAGGGCTTTATCTTCTACCGTGGCGTCATACAGAAATCCGCCATATGGATCGTCTAATCTTTCCTCTCGCAGCCACCGGACATCAAACGGAGCGCGCGTCAGAAATTTCATTCCTACATCGCCCCACCACATCGTGTCGTTTGTATTGTGGAAGAAATGACCATAGATGCGGATATCGCGGTAAAAATTGTCGGTTTGCGGTGTGATGATTGAAGAAACTTGTTTTGCCAGATCATTTACATTCATAAAAACCTCTTTTTTATTTTTTAAGCTATGCACTAATCCCACCATAATGTAATCCTCCCTGTTCTGCTGATTGTCTCGATCTGCTGATTTTCTTTTCCGTTTACAACTTCTGCACAAAGCTCCACCGTTTCTTCTGTAATCTCGACCGCCTCCTTTTTCGAAATCCGACGATCACTTTGAAAGGTCAGCGTATCATGCGAAAGCTCCACCAGCTTTAATCCATATTTTTCTTCCCATCTTTTTGCCACCCGTCCCATGGTTTCGCTGTCCGGGCAAGAATTGAAATCGCCCCAATACCTGCCCAGACAGCTGAATATCTCATATGCATGCGTCACATCAAAATTCACCCGGATGCCTTCCGGTTCTTTTTCTTTCTCCCGGAAAATCCATTCATCTCCGCTGCATGCCCTTTGCAGATGCTTTTCCTTCCAGACACACAACTCCATAGAATCCATCTCACAGATAATTGTCGTCATATCTTTCGCCTCCACCATATTTTTATTTGCATGTCCTTTTCTTATGCTTTTCGGCTCTGCATGCTCTTATTTCCTTCTTTTCCACCTTCCCACCGCTGTTCGCATTCTGGCGCACAGCCTCTTTCAGGATTGCCGCTTTAAAGGCTTTCGGTGTGCTTCCCATCCATTTGCTCATCTCTAATACGCAGTTATATTTTTTGTAATCCACTTTTTTAGCCATTTTTCTTTCTCCATTCTTTGTACTCATTTATTTCGCTGCATTTCCAAAACAGCTCTCAAATCACGCATCCGGAAACAGATCGTATTTTTCATTTTCGACGAAACCATTTTCTCTGAGTTCTTTGATAAACCGAATGGCTGTTTCAGCTCCCCATTTTCCCTGCAGAAGCATCATAAGCGGAATGTGAATATCCCGGAACTGTCCAAGCGGCCATTCGAACATATGCCGTTCTAATACATTCATCCCACTAAGCTGCAGCATTTCTTCTTCAAAACGCTCTTCATACGCAAAATCAAAATACTCCGTATCTACCCAGAAACGGCCGCCGTTGCCAAGCTCTCTGTTTACTTCATTGGCAAACAAAATGCAGTTCTCCATATTCCACTCATTGATCATGATGGGATGAATGAACCACAGCAGGCGGATCTGATCATTTTTCAGCACCTCCATCGTACCTTGGATTTCCAGCGGCGGAACCAGATTATTTTCATTCTCTAACAAGTAAAACATGTGCCATGCTTCCGGGTACATCTGACGCACTTTTGATGTGTTGTCCTTTTTTATTACACGAATGCCAAATAGCTCCCTCTCGCGTTTTACAATTCTTCCTACGACTTCCATGCTCTCTTTTTTCATATGCTCTTCCTCCTGTACTGATACTGCATGTGGGTTCAGATACTGCACAGACTGAAGTTCTGTGCAGTATCTTATCATGACTCACTGTCCTTCTGGTGTCAGACTTTTGTCCGAACTTCCGCACTCTGAAATTTATGGCTCTTACATTGCCAGATATTGCTCTGCCATGCAGCACAGACTTTCCTCGTCAATGACCTCCAGGAAGGCATCTTCATCCCCGTATAACGCCTTGCCAATATGTTTGATCGCCTGAATTCCAACCATAAGCTCCTCTTCCTCCGGGTATTGACAATAGTTTAACAATCTCCGTATTGTCTTGAGGCTCACTGATTCATCCTCTTCAATATATTCTGATAATTCTATATCCCGCAGGATGCTGGAGGCTACAAAATTATATCTTCTTGCCGTTGTCATGAATCTTTCTGTATTGAACCAGAAACTGATACCATCCTTGTTATCCCGCAGGACATTCGAGAATTTCTTCAGCAGATGGGCTTTTTGAATGGTTGTAACTTTGATCCGCTCCCGTTTTGCCTTGCCCGGGGTATGATAAGCATCTTTCTTAGTAAATTGAATTTGTTTTCCCATTTTGTCCCTCCAACTTTTTTCTTCTGATCTTGTCTTTGTTGTGGGAGAGATATCCCGACCGAAATCGACAATATCTCTCCGCCCTGTTTCACGGCCTTATCGTTCGAGATAAGGCTTTAACTCACTCTCTGCAAACGTTTCGATCTTCGCATCCAGTTCTGACAGCTTCTCCATAAATCGAACCATCAGCTTTTGAAATGCCTGCTCCGACTTTATTTCCACAATTCCTTTCTCATTGCGCTTTGCTTCCTCTTCGGAAAAGATCTCCGTCGTATCTTCAAATACATATGGTTCAACGACCTGATCCATGAAGTTCATCATTGCCTTGTATACTGCTGTCGGCAATGCAATTTTCTTCACCTCGATCATATTGCGAATGTCGTAATATACGTTTTCATCCTCAATATCCATGTCGCTGACAAATTTTCTGAGTCTTTCATAGCACTCCATAATCTGCTGTTTCTGAAAATCAGTTGTTGTATTCATGATCTTTCTCTCCTCTTCATTCAGTTTAATTGGTTCAGCTGTTCTTTCCCGCAGTCCACCCTCCGGTAATTCCAGATATGCTTCCAGCTGTTCCAGCAAGCCTGGAATTCTCGGATCTGGCCCATTTGATGTTGCTCTTTCCCAGTCCTTTACCGTATTATGTGATATCCCAAGTGCGTCGCCAATCATCTCATGAAGCCTTGCCTTACTGGGTACTGCTTTCCCCTTGAATTCGCCCGTTTTCTTGATCAGATTGAGTACGGTTCTATATTTTGCATTATCAAATTTCATCATTTCGCTTCCTCCTTTTTCTTTAATCCGCGATTTTATCATACAATATTTGTTCCTTCTAAAAAGGGTAGGAACAGTGTGAGCAAAAAGGTAAGCAGTTTTCCTAACATTTTCATTCTCCTCCTTTCCTTTTGCCCCATAAAAAGTGTAACCGCTGCATCAGCAAACATCTTGCTACACAACGGTCACACTTTTCCGGGGGTGTTATTTTTATATTCTACAGCTTCATCAGATTTACTTTTTCTGATCTTTCTCTGTACTAAGATATCCCTTTACGATCGCATGGTCCGGAAATCCAGGTTCCACGGATACTCTTCGGCGGTGTTCTTTATCATGGGTTTGAAAATCTTTCCCCCACGGATACGCAATCCGATCGCGCCTTACAAATTCTCTTTCATAATCTCCAAGCTCAACTACAATATCGCGTGTAATCAAATGATCTTCTGCAAATTCATATGCATATCCTCTGTCTGCGTGTTCCTCAAAGATGCTTTGACCGCATGGCGTGTGTCTCTCGAATCCACCCTGTGAAAGAATATGGTCAACCACTTGCAGATTCCAGCTTGTCTCCGTCGTCTCCCGCCGCAGGTTATTGCAGTCTGCAATCATAAGCACTGGATTTTTCTTTTCCTTTGCCTTGTTCACAACAATTTTCAGTTCTTCGGCACGCTGGCTGTAATCCACCATTCGAATCCGAAATCCGGCAACGGTAAGAAACTGTCCGTTCTGGTCTTCCAGATCCACCAGCAGGAAATTCGGATGATTGTTTTTCATCGTTGTAACCACCGAATCATCCACTGCATGAAAAGTGTATACGTCCCTCTTCCAGAGAATTCCAACTTCATTTGTTCCATTATTCTGTGTGACTGCGTGCTGATATCCGGCTCTCTCCATCTCAGCCCAGAAATAGCCAATCGTGCTGTGCTGAAACAGTTCTGTTAACACAATAATGTCTGCATTCTGGTCGATCAGTTCATCGATCACAAACTGTGGAATCCCCTTTCCCATACCACTGCGCTGATTGATGTTCCATCCAATTACTTTGCTCTTCATTTGCTTTTCCTCCATTTGGTTAAAATAATTTTACATAATTCAGAAATACCATCGTCTCCACAGCCGGCGTTCCGGCTGCGAACCGAGCATGCTCTATCCCCTCGGTAAGCAGCAGCCGCTCCCAAAGTTTTGGATAACTCTGGAAATCAAATCTGCAATCATCCAGAATCACATATTCTTTGATCTCTGGATGTTCTTCCAGGTATGCTGCAATTCCGGCACCTCTTTTGTACATCCTGTCCTGCGTGTGTCCCGATATAATCAGGCCATATCGGGCGAGCTTGGAAACCAGATATCTGTAATCTTCATCTGTGGGTTCTAGTTCCTTCCAGTCAGATGACAGAACGATATCCGCTCCGCCAAACTTGCTGATTGTCTTTGCCAGAACCTCCACGCGCGCATCGTCAATTCCCTGATATCCTTTTGGGGTTTGCTGGACGGTGGTCCTGGTATTCAGGACGCCATCGACATCCAGAAATACTACAAAGTTTTTATGTTTTTTGCCCATTTGTGTTCCCCTTTCCCTGCCCTTGCAAAAAAGCAGCCGAATAGATCAAATATATCCGACTGCTTCTGACAAAATTCCGGGGGTGTTATTTTTATTGTCTTGTATTGTTCTTGTCTTCTTTTTCACACTAGACAGACAGTACACTGGCTGTATTCTGTTGTCTTTGCTTCTATTCTATTTTTCTACTGTCCACAATCATTTTCATGCACCTCTCTTTCCTGTAAGATTTTCAAAATAATACTCCATTGTGCGCTGCGTTAAATAGAAATGGTTGAATTCAGATATTCCTAGACGCGCACGATCAGAATGCATACAAGTTTAAATTCGACAAGTTCTTATTTTGCTGAAAAATATTCGACAAATTTTGATTGTCGTCTTGTAATATTACTTTTCCGGGGGTATTATTTTTATAGATGTTCCTGTAATAAAAAGACTTTGCAACTTTCAAAACTAAAACTGAGCAATGGCATATCCCTCTTATCACTAAAAATGCCTTGCTCACAATGCTAATTGTGTCAGAAATCTGATTAGCCATCTTAACTTGGCAGAATGGAGATCAACATGGAGATTAACATGAATATTGAATTTACAGTAAAAGATTATTTTGAGGAATTACAATTAATGGATAAACAATATGCCCAAGAGGAAGCTTTATATCCTTGGGTATATATGTTATTACAAATGATTGAATGCTCCAAAAAAGAAGAAGACTATAAGCTTTCCTTAAAATTAATTGCAAGCGCACGCAAGGCAAACTCTATTCCTGGAAGACAGCTCTTAGGCGGTTACAAAAAAGAATCCGACATTGATTTACCTTTTCCAGATATAGCAATTTTAGATAAGCGATTTGATTCAACTAATGGTTCTGAGGATAATCAACTTGAATTTCTTTATGGATGCGTCGAATGTAAAAAAAAGGATGAAACATTGCCTAATCTTAAATCCGGAACATATAATATCACTAACAACATTTTAAAAATCATCCCAATCAAGCCAACCACTCATTATTATTTCCAGAAAGTTTTAAAAAATATTTGCTCAGACGCAAAGGTCAAGATTAAGGATGAAGAAAAACTTTTGAACGATATTTCTCCTAATACTACAGTCGAACTAATGGATCCCAAAAACGCACTCCCCTCGCTGGTCGACACGAAACAATGGTCCCCTATTTTTACACACAATGCAAAAAATATCAAAATAAATATGGAAGAATATTTAAAAGAAAATTCTACCATTTTTGTTCAAAAAAAAGTTAATCGTTTTTTCATCAAAGAAGCTAAAACTAATTCGGATTATTCTCCTTTTGATGCAGATCTCTCCGAATTATTAGGTGAACTTTTATGGTACGGTAGAGTTCTTTATACAAACGGACTAATATGGACATGTTTTAAAATAACAAAATTGAACTATTCTTCAGACGATGAATCGAACAATCTAAATCTTATTGAGTTAAGGAAAAAACTATTGCATGACAAAAGTTTTGTTTTTGAAAATTTAGCTTTTGAAATTGATGTCGCTGAAATTGCTGATTTCACTAAAAAATACCATAACTCCGAAGATGCATCCACCGAATGGAATGAATTAATTGCTGCACTTGCCAAGATTGACTGGCGTCAAGACCCAACCGTCACTATTAATTGAAATTACAAAATTCTCAATTGTGGGAGATAATATATGACAAATACCAAACAAATAATCATAACCCTCAACGCCAAATCTCTTTTTGATTATTTTCCCAAAAAGCCCACTGAAAACGATCAATGTTTCAAACTGGATTTCTCCGACCCCGTTCACAGCTACGTGGTCACACAGGAAATCACGCGAGAGGATTGTCCTCTTTTTCATCAAATTTATGAAGTTCTGAAGAAAAGACAGGGCTCTTCCTTTCAGGTCACGGAGAAAACTTTATATGATAAATTCCTTATCGTTGATTTTCAGGATATCTTTCTTTCCTTTGACAAATCTTCCGATCCCAAATGGAAACTGAAAGATCAGGAATTTCTTCAGAAAGATGCGCAGGATCTGATCGAGCATGGGTTTGATCTTTATTTTCCAGATTCTGGCAAAACTGTCCATATGTCTGCATTTGATAAGAGTGGAAACATGACCCGGCACAGCAGGATTTCGTTCATTGATGAAACTCTTTACGATGAATTAAATCTCCGTCTCAATTTAGGAATTGATTTTTTCGGAAATAAAATCAAAATAGCAGAAAGTAAATATTATGCCTACCGGGGATTGTATCTGTCTTCTTCCAAAAGAATTGATTCTGAAAAATTACGTCTTACTCCTGAGACATTTGTAGTTGTGCAGGACGAACGGATAGCCTCCGGTAAACGTGAAAACAAACCAGCGACTGGATATAATTATCAGCGGAATGTCCCCTTATTAACAGCAGAAAAAACAACGGATTCAGATGAAACAATAGATTACCAATTTTTAAAACCGAAAACGGAAGAGTTTTTCTATGTAGATACTCCTTTCGATGGTTCTGGCTTTATCACTCCAACCTATTCATGTTATGTCAATACTTCTCTTGGAACATCCGACGCAACCTCTTTTCAAATAAGGCTCCCCTTTATAAAAGGAATGCTTCATGAGGTTGATGTTCACGCATTTTTAAGGGAACATAACAGCGATAACGATTCACACACAAACTTGTATACTGATGCCTTTGGATTTAAACGTGACCTGTATAAAGCCCATGTTTTTGTTACCAAAAGTATGTTTAAGGCATATAGCTGGTTAAAGCAGTATTGTGAAGCTGCAAAAAAAGAGGGTAAAACCATTGATCCGATGGAATTTTATTGCAATGCATTAAAAAAATACGATCATGCATTATATATTTCGGGTACTAATTTACCTTATGGACAGTCAAAATATACGCATTTAAGCTATCAGATGATTAATACCCTTGATTTTTCTGAAACACAATTTGAGCATATTTTAAACAGCCATTGCTCCTTTATTAAAAATCCCATTAATTATTTAAAAAGTTGTGATGGTCTGCTGGATACTGAAAACATGGTCAGTGACGATGAGGCAAACGACACGGATGAATTAGAAAATATTTTTGCTGACACTGAATCGCCGGTATGGAAAAAGGCTCTCTTTAAGAATCCTGCTCTTGCAAATGATATCTATATAAAATCGCAATTGCAGAACATTCAAAAAGGGCTTTTAACAAAACTGGTGAGCGGAAAACTGCTTGTAGAAGGCCAAACACGGTATTTGTGCCGGGATCTGCTGCCATTGCTTGTAAGCCTGCTGGAAAAAGAGACCGATATGGGCGGCTTTTTCACATACTATTTATTTGATCGGTTCTATCTTCCTATGACCTCAAATCAACAGTTAGACAAAAAATGGGATTATCTTTCCTATTATGCCTTTTTCAGAAGCCCGCATCTTTCAAGAAATGAACAGTTTATTATGCGGCGTTTTACAAATACCGATGAAGCGCATTACACAAAAATAGGACATGTAAATTATAATTCCTTTAAAAAGCATCTTAAAATTTATCAAAAATATTTCGGTAAATTAACTGGTATTGTTATGGTTCCACGAGGTTCCGTTGCTCCTTTATGTTTAGGCGGCGCTGATTTTGACGGCGATTTGGTTAACGTTATATTTGATCAGGATGTTGTAAACGCAGTTGCATCTGGGTGCTACGATACAGAAGCGTATCCATACCGTATTCTTCCCATTATCACAATTCCTGCTTTGGATTCTCCTGCTGTTGAATTAAAGGCACATGTTCCATTCGAACATATCAAAAATACCTTTTCCAACCGGATCGGACTGATTTCCAATGCATCCATTTCCATTGGGCAGACCGAGTATGGCAAACCGTTAAATTCATCATCAAATTCCACGAACCAGGTACTTGTGACAAAGCCAAATGCTTCATCAGCTCCTGTTCCTCCTTCGTGTGAACATTGTACCTTATTGACCGGTTTGGAAATTGATGCAGCCAAAAATGGAAAGCACCCTAATTTAGATCCCATTCTAAAGGAGCAAACGCATCAGAATTCCTATCTGACGTTTTTGAAAAAATGGAAACAGTTGCGCTCAGAAGAAAATTATTATTTCAGCAATTTGACTGTCAAAAACAGTAAATCTTCCAACGAAGAGAAGTTCACGATTTCCGCAAAGGATTGTCGGACAAACGCAACTTTTTCTGTTCCAGATTATGGAACCTGTATTAACAAATTGCCTGGCCGTTTTAGAGATGAATTGGAAAAATACAAAACGAAAGAAAAAGTCCGCGATAATACCTTAAAGTTGTTCCTTGCGCCGAAAAAAACATCTGCTAAAAATAGTGCAGCGATCAAAATTTTTGAAACGCAATGCCGTGAGATTTTATCCACGCATTTCTTTTACATCCATTCTCTTCTTCCTATTATAAGAGAAGAAAAAAAAGAGGTTTTCTATGCACCGGAAAATCTTCTGAGAAATTTGTTTCAAATTTATGATGAAGAAACTGCGATTCAGCTTCAAAGAATTACGGTTCCAGCCTTAAAAAGTAAAATACAAGAGCATATTACGGAAAGCAATTCCATTCAGGACATGCGCACACGTCTTCTTCAGGAGCAATGGCTTCTTCAGCCTTCTGATCATCGTGGAAAGGCATTGGAGTACATCATTGGAAATGGATTCAAAGAAGCTTCCCTTGATGAAACGGAGCGAGAACTGCTGTTTCATTTTTATCAGCAGGGATACAAAACGTTATGGTTAATCCTTTCCTGTATAAAGGTGCCAACACAGGATGCCCCTTTTGATGTTCTAAAAGAAAAAGCGATAAAACAAATGGAAAAGTCAGAAGAGAAAAGAAAGTCAAAAAAGGCTCCTAAGGAAGAACTTCCGCCCATCTCTTCCTATGTGGCTTCAAATTCGGACTTCATCAGACACCTGGACAACGCTGCCCGTAATTTTTACGTAAATAATGATGCAAATGCACAACGCAAGCTCTACCGTATTTGTCTCCGCGAATTGGAAGAACTGATTGACCATTCATCTGTCGATATGGGACAGCTTATTACCACATTGCATAAGCTCACAAGAACAAGCTCTGAAAACCGGAATTTCTTCTGGGATGCATTTGTGTGGGAAGATATCGATTCTCATTTGAAAGGAAGTGATACTACATGTTGAATGAAAGAGCGGAATTCGAAGCATATATAACAAATCCCGAATCAAGCTCGCCAAGAATTCAGCCTAAATTACTTACTGGAAATTTCAGTACGGACTGCGGTTTATATGGAATTGAACAGATTCTGGTTGTACTTGCAAGAGGATATATTTTTGACACTTACCGTGAAGATGAAATTTATTCAGATGGGTTTGTTCGCCCTGAACTTTTGAGTGATGCAAAACTCTTTTTACAACGCTGGCTTGGCTTCCATTTTGATCATGCGGATTCTCCGGAAAGTAATCCCACTTCCCGCCGACAAACTTCAAATGGGACAGACTATTTTCGTGAGGCAGACGGATGGTTTAAAAAATATTGGATGGCACATTGTGAGAAAACCGAGAAGGAAAAAGAAAATCTTTGGAAGGAACTGGAGACCAAATGGACCGAAACTTTGTCCGTCAACGATTATCGGGAAAATCAAATAACATTGAATTCCGTAATTGCCCAGGCACTCAATCGTGGGCCATTAAAAGAACAGTATTTGGTCTTTCGAAAAGATCCTTCCGGCACTCCTGTGAAAAATAAAAAAGAACGTTTTTCTTATTTATACAGTCTGAAAGCTGATTCGGATGGCAAAATACACACACTGTATGAAAAAACACGCGAACGCTTACTCAAAAATATAGCTGTGTATCTCTTAAGTAAAAAATACCATCCCAAAGGTCAAACATTTATATGGCTCCATAGAGAGCAGCTTCTCAACTGGTATGGTATTGATGATGCAAAAGGAGTGCGAAGCACCTGGTATTTCCCACGCTGCGTATGGGGGCTGGAAACGAAGGAACAAATTATGGAAGTTTACAGCCGAGAAAATCAATGGAATTTTATCAAATTTTCCATCAATCAGGCATTTCTCTCCTATTTTGACTTCCATCTGATTGAGCCATCACAGGCTTGTGATGTTGATACGTCTAAATATTGGATTCTCCAGGATATGGGGCATGGGGCTAAGAGTCTGAGATGCTTGAAGAACTAATTGAGGGGGTGGCGGTGTCGAGCCGCCACCTTTGGATTAATTACTTGAATATCTCTGAATGACAAGAAGCTGATTTTCCTGTTTTTATATTACAATTTCCGCACAAATACAGCTATGGTCTGGAATTCCTATTTGCGCATATTTATCTTTATACAAATCTACATAATCAGCTTTTTCTACAGCAATAGAACTGGAAACAGCCAAATGATCTATTTTCATATAGTTTTTATATGAGAATCCGTCAATCGGTATCAAAGTAAGATCTATAGCTTCTAAGGATCTTACAATATATTGGTAATTAAAATAATATCTTGAACACTCCTTGCTATATATACCATTCTCATTTATCACTCCGTGGTTCCAATCCCCAGTTAAAATCAAATTATCTTTATCTTCTAAATCATCGACATACTTTATAACTTTGTCAAATTGTTTTTTTCTATCTTTAAAATCCTCTATTGATGAATCAGATACTAAAACTCTAAAAATAATAAGATTTATTTTTTTATCTTCTCCTGTAATTTTAACATGTAAAAAATGTGGTTTTGAAAATGAAGAAATTTTTTCAACTGCTAATGTATTTTTCACATAACAAGAAACGCCTCTCTCCTGATAATCTTCTAACGCTTCTATAGCATTGTACTCCTTTAAATACCTTTTATAATCGGTTGCATCGCAGTTCATATCTTCAACATTTGCAATAATGTCAGCACATTGTTCATATTGAATTTTACCAACTTCTTCACAATGCTTATAGTCTTTAATTGTTTTTCCAAGTTTAGTTTCTATTCGCAAATTCAAACTTGTTTCTAGTATTTTTAGGTTCATTTCTATAGCCCGCCTTTCTGTGAAAGGTACCAATATGTCCTTTTTTCAAAGAATTCCTTCTGTACCTTCTGCAAATTTTTCCTGCCTATTTAATTAAATCTAGATCTCTTTTGGCTCATTTGTTTTTCTCTTTTTCTGACTGTTTTCCCTACTCTGCTGTAAAGGTTTCGCCTTTGAAAAGTTCTGCCCTGGCAACAACTTCATCTGTATCAACAATCATTCCGCCTAAGCCAAGATTTGCATAGACGCTAAGACCGCTTCTTTATACCACCACAATATTCTTACTCAAATTATGTCGCACTTTCCGTTATTCTGCAAGCGAAAACAAGAAATTTCTCTGCAACTTTATCGCAATACTGTTCTCATATTTTCCACCATAAAGTATTTCTCTTCTGCCCACCTAATTTGTTCTGATGCATTTTATTCTGCATAATATTCTTCCCCTGTATCCAGGCAAATCGCCGCCAGTCTTCCATTGTTTTCGCCTGCTCCGCAGTCGATCGCAATGAGATTATTTTTCTTAAAGATATATCCTGGTCTGCTGTTTCCAAGAATATTCTGCGTAGGAGTGTGTCCGCTTACCACAGTAATGTTTTTGAAATATGCGATGTCAAAATCGGTTCTTTTCCACACAAGTTCCTCCACGGAATACTCCTCAAGCCGCCTTGATTCCGAAAAATGTTCCAGCCCTGCGTGAATCAGCCAATATTCCCCATTATTTATGATCTTCTTCCCATACGGACGAAATGATTCTATATATTCCACTACCTGTCGCCGCTCTTCCTGCGGAAGTTTCAAGAACTCCTGAATTGTGCTGATTCCGCCGTTCAACGTCCATTCTGCAAAGGACTGATGTGCCTGTGATGACAGTTTATGAAGAAAGTCCTTCGAAAGTTCCGATACCAGAAGTTTCAGACACGGAAGAGCCATGAGCTCATGGTTGCCCATAATGGGAATGATATTAGGGTTTGCCATCATATATTTCAAGGTATTCATGGAATCCGGCCCCCAGTCGACTACGTCACCCAGTACATAGAGTGTATCATCTTTTCCAAGGGGTATCTGCTCCATCAGGTTCCTGAACAGCTCATATTGTCCGTGAATATCACTCATCGCATAAATCATTTGCTTTTTTCCATCTCTCTTACAAGATCACAAAGTTCTTCTTCCCAGTCACTGATTTCCGAATACCAGATACATCCATACACACCTGGAAGTTTCATATTCCTTGAAGAACATACGATAATGTTGGTTTGATTTCCCTGCGCCTGCAGAATCTGAACTAATTTTTCTCCCGCTTCTGTGTCGCTGATGGCTCCTGACCTCATTGGAAAATGCATATCTGTGATGATCAGATTGAACGGCTCTCCTGCGTTTTCTGCATCTTTCAACATTTTCAGACCATCTTCCACATTAGACACCTGCTCAACCGATGCCACACCACAGCGATTACCTAATATTTTTCGAATTGCATTTGCCTTATAAACACTGTCCTCGAAGTTCAGAACTTTCATATTCTACAGCCGTCCCTCTCATTTTTGTTGTTTGTGCTTTTCATACGCTCGTATCTTCTGTTCGCTTTTGTGTTCTTTCAGAACACCATTTAGATTCTATTTTCTACTTCCAAGCACCATATTGAATGCATCATAATTCTGCGTGTCGTTTCTGCTGCAGAACACCGCATATTCTATCGTGTCGAAATAGGATGCATATTTTTCCTGTACGCTCCGAAATGCCCGTGCTACAATTCTTGGCGGGTTGCAGAAAGCGCCGCAGCCAAACGCTCCTAAAATCAGAACTTCCGCTTCGTTCGATGCTGCCGCCCGAAAAACACGTTCCAGCCTTTGCATCTGAAGTTCGTACAGTGCTTTCTCACTAATCTTAACCGGCGCATTTCCTGCAGACGGGTTCATGGCATTGCTTGGTTTCTTTCGGAGATTCGGGGCTGCGCAGGTAATGATGTCTACCTGATACCAGTCTTTTTCTTCCATTCGTTCCGGCGCAGAGGTGTCGGTCTTAAATACGACAATTCCTGGTGTATACAGCAGATCATCATTATAGAGTGGATCACCTGCTTTCCGATGCGGTTGATAGAACTGATGCCACATCGTTTCTGTGTCCAGGCATGGATAAAGTGTGCTGCATCGGCAAAGACATTCTTCCTGTGCTGTGCTTCCCCGTGTTACACCACCGCCGGGGTTGGTTGCAGAGGCGAAATTCAGGACACAGACTCGTTTTCCGGCTTTTGCATATGCAGAGGCGGCTTCGAAGCTTCTTTTAGATGAAACAATCGTTTTGCAAGGTGATTTTCCAGGTTCTGGAAGTGCAATTGCCTGCGATGGAACATACAGCTTTTGGTTCTGAATCGAAAACTGAACTGCCTGCTGGAACTTCTGGCTTGCTTTTATCAAATCCATAGAATCTTGAAATATCACGATATTATTACTTCTTTTGTCCATTGCACTTTTCCTCTCGTATTCTAATCACACAATGCTGTTCTGATGAAAATCATACACCTTATCCTCCAGTTTCGTCCAGGCTTTTACATAGTCCGCATCGATAAAACAGCCCCTTGCCTGTCGAAATGCACCTGGCTGCTTGCCGCCTTCCGTGGCATATAATCCTGTATCCCAGCAGCCGGCTGATAAGCTGTTGTCTTTCAGGATCAGTAAGCATACCTCGAAGTCATTTGGATAATCACCATCCTTTATGTAGTGGAATCCGGTGAATGTAACGCGAATATTCTCTGCCATGTTTGCTGTCTTTTCTTCCATCTTTTTTCTCCTCATGGTAGGCTTTTTCTTTTGAATATTGCCATTTTATCTCATATCGAACGGAAAATGTTGACAGAAACTTGTCCGTATATAAAATTCAGGGCAATATCTCTGCCCTGAATTTTATAACAAATTGTAACTATTCAGAGCCCCCTCTCGATTCCGCTTACGCTGCATCTCTTCTTTCATCACACAACACTGTTTTAAATGAAATGCAATCCCATACCGCACCATTTTTTTATAGCCCTCCTGCCACAGTGTCTGCGTATAATCTTTATCTCGAATCTGCTCCAATGCCTTCCGGCAATCTCTTTCCAGATCTTTTTTCTCATCTGTATACTTCACTTCTATCACAATTCCTGTTTCTGCATCTCCCGTTTCAATCACAATATCGCTGAATCCTTCTCCCGATTCTCGATTGGAAGATACACGCCAGTCATTTTTATAGCTTAAGATTCCAAGCAGAATTCCATGATAGAAATTTTCTTTCAGTGATTTCCGCACAAAGGTATCGCGTACGCTGACCGTCTTCTGCAAATACAAATTCAAAAGGCTTTCCACCTCTGCTGATTTTCCCCCAAGCAGTGCCTGGCAAAACTGTTCTGCCATTTTTCCGTCTTTTTTCACTTCCTGCTGAAACAGTGTAAGAATCCGTTCTGTTATGATATTTCGAATTTCCCGGTTTGGAATTGCAAGGCAATAGCGGCCATCGCTTTCTCTTCCGCGCTGTGTCAGGTATCCAGTCATGAAAAGTGTACTCCACAGATGATCCATGGTCGAATACAGGTCATTGTAGGTAACCATTTCATCGATTTGTTTGATCACTGTTTTTCCATTTATCAGCCATTCCAGTTCTGTTTTTGTGAGCATATCCGGTTCATTGATACTGTCGATAAAATGATGAATCACACTGTTCCCGCTTGTATTCATCCAGTAATTTTCCGGCTCGGCCTCTGGATTATGAATATGATCATTGCAGTAATTCACAACATCCCACGGACAGTACACATCTGCTTTTCCGAATCGGTATCCGTCATACCATTCTTTTACCTCGTCGTATCGGTTATCCATTTCATAGTCATGCAGCATGGTCTTTACTTCTTCATCTGTAAAACCGAAGGTTTCATCAAATTCTGTATTTGTAATCGAATATACTTTGAAATTGTTCAGTCCGGTAAAGATGCTTTCTTTTGCAATGCGCAGGCAGCCCGTCAAAACGGCAAATGCAAGACTACTGTTTGTCTTTAAAACATTTCCGAACATATTTCGAAGCAGCAATACCATTTCATCATAATATCCATTTTCATGGGCTTTTGCCATCGGAACATCGTATTCGTCAATCAGTACAACCACTTGCTGTTCATAGTGAACTTCCAACAGTTCTGTCAGTTCCTGAAGACTGCTGGTAATGGTGTCTTCTTCCATATTTCTTGTCAGAAGTTCTAAAAAAAGTGCTTTATCAACCCGGCTCAATTTGTCGCTTTCCAGAAGAAATTGAAATCTTCTTGCCTCACGATTGATTGTTTTTATGAGCTGCGCACGGGCTTTTTCATAGGAATCGGCATCAATTCCTTTTAAGCTGATGGAAATAACGGGATATTTTCCCATATATTGTTCACAAATCTCTGTATTCTTAGAAATCTTCAAGCCGTCAAAAAGTGCTGGATCCGTTCCAATTTCAAAGAAATGCTGAATCATACTCATATTCAGGGATTTTCCAAAACGGCGTGGGCGCGTAAAAAGCGTGACCTCACTTCCGTTATTTAAAATCTGTTCTATGAGGGAAGTTTTATCTACATAATAGTAATTTCCATTGCGAATCTTTTTAAAGTTGTCAATCCCGGTCGGGAGTTTTGGATTTCTCATCTTGAAACCTTCCTTTCCAACTTTTGCGGCTTTTGACACCAGCAGCTGTGCTTATGTTCTGATCTCTATTTTAGCTGGTTTTATTTGCTTTGGCAATGGTTCTTATCGGTTTCTAATCTGTCCAATTTTTTATGATCTTATATTGGCTCCTGTCACTAAAAAGAGCTGAATAGGAAAGCAAAATAAAAGCATTAAACTTTTCCTATTTAAATAATTTAATTAAAAATTTATATTACTTAATTATAAATATTAATCCCAAAGCCAATCATTTACATTTCCTTCATAATTTCCATTTGAATCCCAAGAATCACCAGTTGAAGGATTATAAGAACCTTCAGTTCTATTTCCGTTACTATCTTCTTGCCAAAGATTAATATTATCAGAACTTCCATAATAACTTCCACCAGATGAACTCGATCCACCATTGTAATCATTTCCAGAACTAGAATCATAGCTAGAACCACCAGAATAATCAGAGCTTGAGCTTCCGCCACTGTAACTATAATCATTACTGTCGTCATAGTAACTAGAACCACTTGAAGATGATCCGGAACTTTGTTCAGCAGCTTCTTCGGCAGCTTTTCTTTCTGCTTCTTCCTGAGCAGCTTTAGCAGCAGCCTCTTCTTCTGCTTTCTTCTTTGCTTCCTCTTCAGCTTTCTTTTTAGCCTCTTCTTCAGCTTTCTTACGAGCTTCTTCCTCGGCTTTTTCAATAGCAGTTACTCTATCATTGTATTTTGTTACATAATCATCAATCGTACTGTTATATTTGTCAAAGCTGTCCTGCTCAACGGTATTATAATTTTCGAAGTCATTTTTCAAGATATCTTTGAATGTCGTAAATTCGCTGGTAGCGTTTTTGAGTGCTTCCTTATCGTCCACTTTTTCAACATCATCACCAATTTTATCCGCAATTATTTTGATCGTGTCGTCATATTCGGAGACAAAGGAATTCTTCATCTGCGCAATAATTTTTTCATAGTGTGCAGAACATTCCTCATAATCGCCTTCTGTCTTTTTATACTTTTCCGCACTCTCCATCTCTTGTTTCAATGCTTCCAGTTTTTTATTTCTGTCTTCTTCTTTTTCAAATCTCTGATATTCCCCATCAATCTCACTGTTTTTTGTCTCAATTGCCTGTAAGCGAAGCTCCTCCTGATGACGGTCATACGCTTTCTTTGCAAAAACTCCGATGACACAAATGCAGACAATCGCAATACCAATTACAGCAAGCATGATGACTGTCTTTTTGTTTTTGTTCTTTGTTTCCATCTCGAAACACTCCTCCTTTTTCTTTCTGTTTCCCGAAAAATCCATGTTTTCTATGTTCTTTTCCATATTTTTATTGATTTTTCGTTACTCATTTTTTCATCACATTCATTATATCGCAGCTCGTTTTTCTTTACTATTTCTTTTTATGTAATTTCCAAAAAATCCTCACTCTTTGATTTCACAAGATTTTAAAATAACACTTTCCTTCCATCTTATCTTACGTGATGTTGAAATACCCCGGAACACAGTTCATCTCTTCCTGCCCTCCGGGGTACCTCTTAATCTAATTCAGCCACTTTAAAGCTCTTCAAAATGCGAATCACCTGTTCTTCTTCTTTTTCTGTAAATGTACCGTCTGGTGCTTCTGCGATAAATGCAACTGGTGTCGGATAGTCAAAAGAAAATTCGTCTACGTCCTCAGCCTGACCTGCAAATTCAATCTCGCCAAGACGGGATGTCGGTATCACTGCGAACAACGTGCTGTCTACAGGAACATAATCATCATCAATGCCAGCCATCATCTCGCCTGTGATATGTACTCGTGCTACCATAAATTCGCCAAGATCTGAACAGTCACGATCGGTTCCCCATGGATATCCAGGCACGAAATTAGAAGTGTCTGCCTGTGAAACCTGTGCCTTCAGCATATCACGCGAATAGCCGCCAAGCGCGCCTTGGCAGTACCAAAACGAAACGGTAACACCTCTCTCGTTTGTCAGAACAACGTTTTCTCTGACCGCATCCATGGAACCGCCAACTTCCTCCGTCTGAATTTCCCAGCCTTTTGGGATTTCAAACTGGAATGCCGTGCTGTCACACTGATTTACTTCTCCATACCGTGTAACATAGATATCTCCCTGCTCTCCAGTTTCCGTCCATTCCATATCCTTCTGCCAGTCTGCACTTGACTCCCAGTGTTTTGACCAGATTGGATCAAAGGTCCGGTCAAAAAGATCTGTTTCCTGCATTTTTTTATCAATGACCGGGATATCAACCACTGCTTTTCCTTTGATTCTCGGGCTGATGGAAAGCTCCAGTGAGCCCGCATATCCACCCAGGTCGTCCTTCATGGATACCTTTGCCTGGCCTCCTGCTTTTCCAACTGCTCCGCCGGAAAGATTCAGGCCAGCGCTGTCATATAATTTTGCGCTCAGCCGGATGTCAATGTATGCTTCCAGCCTTCCGTTCACCTCAACCGTACTCCACTCAAGTCCGTCTGAATTCAGATTTCCTTCTTTGACTTCTTCTACTTTGCCTGTTCTGCTGTCATACTGGAATCCCAGGGTGCTGTCGGCTGTTGCACCATAAGAGCTGTGAATACCGCCCTCCAGACTTCCCACTGCCCCGACAACGGCTTCCAGATGATTTGTAATAACAATCGGTACAATACCGGCGTTGAACTCGATATTCGGCAGTTTTCGTTCGTAAACGGTTTTTTCCTTTTCAAATTCTTTCTCGCTGTTTGCGCCGCATTCCAGGGAAATACCGGCTTTGCTCCTTACTGCAATTCCACACTGGACTTCACCGTCTTCGATATCAATCTGAAGTTCCAGCCAGAATCCCCATCCTGCCTCTCCTGAAAACTGAACGGGTTCTTCTTCAACATTGATTGAGACACTGTAATCGTAATCACTGTTTTCTTCCTCTGTCTCTTCTTCCGATTCATCTTCGGACAGTCTTTTAATAATATAAGCGCTGTTATTTCCTGTTTCACTTGCACCATCCTCCGTCAGCCGGAACTGTTTGATAATATGTGCCTTTTCGAATACATCCAGCAGGGTCGCCGGCTCTGTTTCTACCCGGTAACCCTGATTCGTTTTTTCTATCTGCACTACTTTTCGAATAAATCCAGAAGGCGCTGCACTGATTTCTCCCGCAACAAGAACATCTCCGGTCTGGTAACCAGGATCTTTTTCAAAGGTGAGACTGTTGTCAGAAACTTCCGTTGGCTGATCTTCTGATTTCATCTCATTGGTAATCACCTTTACATTGTCTTTTACAATGATGTCAGGATCATCCGTACTGTTTTCTGCTGTGCTCTCATCCGATGTGCTGTTTTCCGATACACTTGTATTCTGTTCTTCCGGATTCTGTTCCGGCTTTGTACTCTTCTGTGTATTTTGAGCTGCAAAAATTCCAAACAGAATCAATGCCAGAATGATTGTGCCTGCCAATACTGCGCGGATCCATTTTTTCATCTGTACCTGCTCCTTATTCTGCCTGTCAAAGCGGATATTCGCAATCCGCTTCGCCACTTACTTGATTCGTTTAAAATGTGGTGCATCAGATTTACTGATTCACCACATTTTAAACTTCTTTGTATTACGGAGTTACCGTTTCATCTTCTGCCACGTTTTCATCATCTGGCTCTGATTCTGATTTGGATACTGCTTCACCAGGTTCTGCTACTTCCGACTCCGAAATCACGCTCTCTGATGTTGTTTCCGGTAATGGAGTTTCCTCAACAACCACTTTCTGCTCTGGCTGTTTTTTGTTTCGTACCTTTCCAGCGTACATTTCAATCTCTTCTGTGTCATCCACATCATCCATTTCCTGATCAATTCCACCGATGGTGTATGGGTCATTCTGATATTCAAGCGTGTTTACAGATTTAATGGTTTTGGTCGCTCCATCGAAATCGAAAACATGCCATAAGGTTCCTGGCTGATTTGTCGGAATCGTGTATGTTGCAATGTTTTTGCCTTCGAGGTAAACCTGAACTTTTGCTCCGGAAAGAGACATTTCATTGGCCACTTCACTGTAACTGTTGGTATAATCGTGTACGAAATAGCTGAACTTTTCGTCTGCTTTTACGTTACGTACTGTAATGGTTTCCGGACCATAACTACTTGTATCATCTACGTCTAAGTTTCCAACAGAATTTCCTTCGAAATCTGTCTGTCCGAACCAGATATGATACGGTTTGTCCGACGAGTAGCATGCAAGATGAGAATCCAGATCCCACGGCTCTTCGCCCCAGGTTAATACGATGCGGAGTTCTCCTGCGGTTTCACCGTCCCCATCTCCCGGTACAAGAACAATATTTGCTGTTTCAATCTGGTCTCCCGCTACTGTGATATTTTTGTAATTCGTCACATAGCCTTCTTTGCTGATTTCAAGCGTATAATTTCCATTTTCCATTGAAAGAGTATAGTCTGCATTTTCAAATACTCCTTCTGTCACAGCATCACCCGTTTGATTGTTCCAGCCTTTGCGTACAATGTAGGCTGTTTCTGTAATACCATCTCCCGTGACTGCATCGGTTATCGTTCCCTCTACAGAACCTGTATTAAAATCATCATGGCGCTCCACCATATAGATATCTTCTACATATCTGATTTCACTTTTCTGAACCAGAACTTCCGCAACCTTGTACGTCTGATAAGACGTTGCGGATACTGTAATTTCATAAGTTCCATCCTGCAGATTTTTGGTGCTGTACTTGCCAAACACATCGGTATAGAGAATTCTTTCTGTTTCTGTTCCTTCCTCTCTCCAGGCTCCAGCTCCTCCTGAAAAAACAGCAATTTCATTTTCTTCTGTTTCAAGGTTCCAGGCTCCATGGCTTCCGCCTCCACTGCCGCCTCCGGCTACGCTGTTTCCACCATTGCCGCTGCCTGCTCTGACTTTTCTGGAAATTCTGACTCTCGCGTTTTCTATCGGCAAACGTGTTTTGCTCGAGTAAACATATCCTGTGATACCGCCGCTGGCGTACGTACATTTTTCAACGCGGACTCCATTTTCCTTATGCATTTTTATTCTCAAGTTGTTGTTTTCATCATTTTGAAGCGGTTTGAATTCCAGATCAAAATCGAAATATTTCTTCAATACATCTCCAAGCAGGGAATCTGTATCGAGTCCATTTGTTGAGTATGGATATACCTTGATATCCTCGCATGCGAGACTTCCATTTTCTAAATCATGGTATGCAAATTCTGCCTCAACGCCTAAGCCTAAATCTGCATAATAGCCTGCTAAATCAAAAACACTGTACAAAGTCAACAGACCTTTTATGCCAATACCGCCTTCCATATTTCCCTTTACCTCAAGGGTATCAACACCATGATGAAAATCGAAAATGCCTCTCCATGTTCCATCTTTATATTCAAATCCCTGTGTTGATTCAACGCTATATGAAATATGTAAGGATCCATCTGCTTTGTATGAACAGAAAAGTACAACATCAAAGGTAAAACCGGTAGCCCCTATTGTAATTGGAAAACGCATTAATTCTACCTGACCACTGTCAGCAAATTCTTTTTCCGCCGTAATATCTTCATTTGCATTTTCCGTGACAGCAAGTTTAAGTTCATTTACCGAAACACCATTTACTCCAACGTCAACATTTACAACGCACAGAATTTCAGGAATTTCAAAATCAATTTTTCCTTTTCCTTCATCATTCGAACCAATATTAAATTCAAAATTCTTTTCGTAGCCAACATCAATAACACCACCTGCTCCTATATTAGCCTGTGTTGCAATTCCGTATTCATCCGTGTCAGCAGCTCCTCCGATAAGTGCTGTACCGCCTCCGACAAAATCAATTTTGCTGACCACTTCCCATAATTCTGGCTTTATGCATGTCAGAATCAGTTTCTCGCCATCCTCTGTTACCGTAGTTGCTTTGAGCGCGATACCTGAAATATAAACTTCATTCGCAGGAAGGATCATAACACTTCCTTCTCCGATTTTTTCTGTCTCGGTTGTTTTCGGAAGTGTAACTGTATAGGTTCCATCCGCATTCTCTACAACTGTATAATCTGTGATATTTTCCAGTTCTTTTTTCAATACACCATCTACGTACTGTGTATTATCATGCGGCTCTTCACCAATTGTTGTGTCTTCCTGTCTGATTTCATCAATTTCACAGAAAATCGATTTAACATCTTTCTTGGAAAGCAACGCATGCGGCTGGAACTGGTTTTCTGTATTTAATTCCAGAAATCCTTTCCCTACTGCAATTGCTGCTTCATTTTGATATGTAATACTATCCCAATCTGTCCAACTGTTCGTATCATACGAATGTATTCCATTGAATCCCATTGCATGTACTGCCGTATAAGCCGCAAATTCACGTGTTGCCGGTTCATCTGGATAGAAAAACGGGATATCCTGCTCCAGATCTTCGATATCCGGTGGCGGCAGGATTCCATATTTCTCTGCGATTTCGATTGCTGCTCCATACGCATTTCCTGCCGTATCCGCATAATAATGGTTTAAGGAATCCGGATCTGTATCCAGGTTCATTTCAACCTTTTCAGCGAGCATCTGCACCCACTCACCGCGTGTATATGTTTTGGTGTCGTCCGATGGATCATCTGACTTCACGTAGGTATATTCAACTTTTGCTTTCAGCTCCACGGTAGTCTGATCCACAAGAATATTCTTGGAAAGCTCCATGACCTTTCCTATGTTTACACTTTGTGCTTCTGCTCTTGCCCGTTCCGGAAATACGCCTGCAACGGTGCTTCCCGTCATAATCAGGCACAGAAACCACGCCAACATTTTATTTCTTCTGTTTTTTTTCTTCAGTGCAACAACAATGGCTGCTCCTGCCAGCACCAGCAGTACAACCCAAACAATAATTTTGGTGTTGTCACCCATTTTCGGTGCAGATTTCAATTTCTCAGCCTTTAAGGACTGGCCATTTTGCTTTGCGTTTCCAGTTCCCTGATCTTTTGTTAATGTCGTTCCGGAATCCTTGCTGCCCGTTGTCGTACCAGGATTTTTCGTGTCATTTGCTACGTTTCCATTTCCTGGCTTTTCATTATCTGTCGGATTCTTTTTGTCATCTCCAGAAGGATTTTCCTTATTTTCATCATCCTTCTTGTCATCTGATGCTTTTACCGTACAAACCGTTGTCAACGTAACGGTTTCTCCAGCCTGCAGAGATTCCATCTTTTTTGTTGTCTCCGTATTTTCGGCCAGCACAAAATTTTCCGGCAAAACATTTTCCAGTGACAGATTCGTTACTGCTGTATCATTTGTATTGGTTACAGTTAAAGTAACTTTGATTTCTTCACCCTGCTGGTAAGTTTCTTTGTCTGTTGTCAAGGCTGCTTCGATTCCATCCTGAAGCAGCGATGCTGCAAGAGCAGGCTGTGTCATCATTCCGGTGCATAAAAGCAGTGCCAGAAAGACAACTTGTAATTTCTTCCACACTTTCATACGTCTTCTCCCTCGTAAATGTAAAATTTCGATCCTTTTTCTCTGAATGTCTGCCGCTTATGCTGTCTTCAGGATCCCTGGCGCCTTCCGTCAATGGAAAAGCGGCTTTTCTTGCTCTGCATCCAATCATTAGCTGAGCAGAGCAATGAATATTTCATTTTCCTCCTTCTTCTGTTGTATTTCTTTTAGTGTAATACATCCTCCCTTTATTTGCAATATATTTTGTCATGCATTTTGCAATGCATATTTCAAGCAAGTTATGCAATACAATAAAACAGACTGGGCTTCCAGTACTCTTTAAAATCAGAATACAGCCAGAAAAAAGCGCACTGAAATAAGCTGTCCCCAAAACAGCTTTTTCTTCATTTTTCGATTTCGCAGATTCGAAAAATTTATTTTTTTGTCGAACCTTTTTTTGAAACACCTTTGTTATGTTTTATGCTGCCCGTAGTTTCCACATAAGATCCGGAAGCATGCTCCGTTCTTATATTCTCCGGCAGCAGAATGGAGTTTGATATGGCATTTCAGTTAAAAGGCAATCGCAAGGAAACGGAAAATAAAACCATCCGTTTCCCCCTTCACCTGATCGATCAGATCGAGCAGGCAATTTCCGATTCTGACCAGGACATTACCTTTTCCAGTTTTGTGATTCAGGCGTGTGAGTATGCGCTGGATCACATGGACGCCCCGTCAGAAGAACACAATTAACTTTTATTTTTTTCAAAGCAGATTTTTATGGTTCGATGTGCATTTTCTGGCTGTTCTCTGCTTCTATTTTATCTTACCATGCTTCTTATTTTTTTCAGGACAAGATCCTGTCCTAACTCAACTCCACAACCTCATCATACAGACACACAAACACCTCTTCCACTTCCGCATCTTCATGAAAGTGTCCGAAATACCATTTCTGAAATTCTGTCTCATCCGCCACGCGCTGCAGGTACTGGCGGAGTTCCACCTCATCGTCAGACAGCTCTCCATACCCCATTGCCGCGGCCACATCTCTTGGGGCTGTGTGGGTCAGTATGTAGCCCACCTGGAAATCTTCTTTTTCCAGATTTGCCCATCCTTCTTCGTACTCTTCCCGTGACGGAATTTCTTCCGGGAACCACGAAATTCCCTCCGCGCGGGACATTTTGTCGATGCTGTAAGCACCTCCGAAGGTAAAGAATTTCAGCCCGTCAATCGTAAAGATCTGGCCGCGCATCAGATGGATCATATTGTCCTCAATGATATGCACCTTTCCGCCGTTCCACTGCTCCACGGCGTAGGAATTCAGCTGTTCGAAGTTCTCATGATTTCCGTCGATAAACAGTGTCGTCACCGGCAGACTTCGGAAAACGGCTCTCGTATTCGCTTCGTATGCTGCGGAAAAGCCACAGATGCCGACATCTCCGCAGATGATCAGACAGTCATCCCGGGTGTACTCGTCTTCGTGCTCGTTAAAATAGCGTACAACTTTTTCAATATCAAAGGTGCCATGGGTATCGCCTGTAATGACAATGCTCATTCTCAGCGTCTCCTCTCGTGTTCTCTGTTTCTGTTCTCTAAAGTATCGCAAAACATCATCCGCAAATTCTGTCCGCTTTCTCTGCCGCTGCTATCGCTTCTTGCAGAGACACAGACTACGCCGCACTATTCCCGAAAATAAAACACTTCTCCCCGTGCCCGGAACGGCAGCCGGTTTCCTCTCGGAAGCAGAAATGCATGCTCTCGTCTTACCTTCAGGTCATTCTCAATCTCCCCGTCCGTAATAATCAGAATCGGCCCGTCCTTTGGAAAATCGTTCGCCTGTTCCAGACAATCCACGCCCGGCTGCAGTATGGTTCCTCCTCGTCCCGTGACTTTTACCCGTCCGGCAATATCTTCCGGTGCCAGATATCCCGCATCCGTCGCTTTGGCATCACAGAAAATGATTCTCACGAACGGAACATCTTTCGCCGCGGCATAGCTGGCGATGGAGCCAAGTGCCATACCGATCTGTTTTGCACTCATGGAACCGGACGTGTCCACGACCACACCGAAGGTCCGGCTCTCCAGATCCTGCTCGTAATACGCATATCCTGGTCTTGGAATGTCCGGCGTGGCACCCTGCCGTCTGCTCGGCCGCGCATAGGTACGGTGTTTTTCCAGCGGTGGAAACTGTACGTCAAACCACTTCGCCAGCGCGGCATCCCAGGGAATGACCGGCATCGCAAGCGCCCTGATTTCCTGCACCAGCCCGGCCGGCAGGAAACCACGATTGTGCTCCTGATGGTAATCCAATCCCTCCCGCAGTGCATTTTTCAGCAGTTCATCCAGGCTGACCCCGTTTTCTTTTCCAGTAAAATGCGGTCTGTTTCCGTTAAACATATCACCTCTGCCAAAGCCCCGGAAGGTGTTTAGTTTTTTGTACTTTCGGATCTCTTTCACGATCAGATCATAGATACTTTCTGCCGATTTGTTGTGAAGTGTTTCATCATACAACAGCCCATCCGGCGGCATTCTGCCGATCTCCATTTCGTGCAGCCAGTCGTTGATGACGTAGTCGCAGGCGATGTTCCACAAAAAGAAGTCACGCCCATTGCACCGTTTCTGGTGCTGCAGTCCGGCATGGAGATATTCATGCGCGAGAACAAAAATCCACTCTTCCTCCGAAAATCCGCACGACGGATTGGCATAAATGATTCCCTGCTCTGCGTCAACCGCTGCAATATGGATTTCATACCGATGGCACATTTCAATGTCCTCCACAATTTTAAATGTAGCTGCAAGACCTCCGAGCAGCGGATAATGGGACAGGAACCATTCTGCTGCTCTGGAAATGACGGTATTCTTTTTCGTTTTAAGATCGTATCCTCCCGCATCGCAGAGTGCAGATTTGATGGAATGAGTGACTGCATAGGAAAATTTTTCAGCATATGCATTTCTTTCTCCCTTTTTATAAACGATCGGCCGTTCTACCCCGATCATATCCTTTAATTTTTCAGAGTTTGTCCCGCAGATCTGCGCACCATTATCCTGGTGTTTCAACAGATATTCATAAATTTTCTGCTCGCTGTTCAGTTTGATCGGATATGCTTCCGCCGGATCTGCGCAGATCGGCTCGCCGAGGCGGATGTCATAAAGGAATCTGGTAATGTAGATATCACAGGCTTTGTTCCAGAGTGCCGGGACAAATTCGCAGTCGGAAGGGATGCTCGCTTTGTCAAAGTGGCCGAACGCCAGGTGCAGAAGGTTGTGTGCCATCACATAGCACCATTGTTCCGGCGACAGATTCGCCCGCATGTTGACGTAGATATCTCCATCTTTCGTAACACAGGCCAGACTTCCTTTTGCATTCAGATGGGAGGGCTTTGCAGTGATGTACCCATCCAGTTGATGGAACAGTGTATTTTTTTCCAGCAAACCAAAGCCGGCCTCCACTCTGCGGTACCCGGCCGGCTTTTCTTCTTCGCGGTAATACCTGCTTCGAACGTATGGCATCCTTTTCTCCTTCCTTTTTTCATCCGACGAGCCGCGGCAGATCACGGATGATTTCCATCATAAACCAGTCCGGCAGTGCCTCCGCCCCATCAGCTGCGACGGTCATCTGGGCGATTTCGAAATTGATGACTGCGAGTTCTTTGATCATGCCCTTGGCGCGGTACGCAAAGGAAAGCATGCCGCCGGAAATTCCCTGTTTGCTTTTCGGCAGTTCTGCAAGCAGTCTGGCGCGGAAGGACTGTGCGAGAAAATACAGCACATCCCGGTTTTCCGGCTTGTCCGGCCATTTTGCTTTCTGCGCGATAATGTCATCCAGGAGATGTGTGTTGCGCAGTGTTTTTGTGTAAGCAAGAAACATCCCCGCATGCTGTTCCAAGAGGCAGGCGTACGCCATCATTTTTAATGTTTCCTGCGGAATATCCTGCTCCCCGGCCCGGTATTCCTTCAACGCATCGCTCAGCATATGCCAGGAACGCGGGGTGGAAAACGGTTCTTCGGTTTTCGGCGGTTCGGAAAAGAGGTGATCCGGCCGCTGAATGATATAGTCAATGACCCACGGATGGAGTCCTTCTGCCTGCGCCCACTTGATCCACTGTCCCACATCCGCTTTCAGCTGCACATGGAACATACGGTTTAAAAGGGCGGACGACATCGTTTTTACGATCGCGCTGTCCTCGGCACGGTTTCCTGCTCCGATCACAATGCTTCCCTCCGGAAGATGGTATTCTCCGATCCGCCGCTCATGGATCAGGGAATAGAAGGCTTTCTGCACTTCCTGCGTACAGGCGTTGAGTTCGTCCAGAAACAGGACATACGGCTCTTTTCTGGCGATCATCTTCGGCGGAAGGAATTCCGATGTCTCGCCCCGGATCTGCGGAATGCCGATGATATCCTCCGGCGCGAGCTGGCTTCCAAGGAGCGACACACACGGCAGACCGACTTCGTCTGCGAATTTTTCCACTAACGCGGATTTTCCGATGCCGGGCGCACCCCAGATAAAAACCGGCCGCACCGGCGCAACCTGAAGCAATACTTCTAATAATTCATCCTGTGTCACACTGATTGGTAAATGCATCTGATGTACTCCTTTCTGTTTCGATCCTGTGTCTTTTCAAAGCGGATATTCGCAATCCACTTTACCACTTGCTTGATTTGACTAAATCACTTTTTCTGCCCTGCCGTGATCTTACTGTACTGCATTACAACGTGTCTCACCATATTTCTCTGTATTTTCCAGTTTCACTGTCATATTCCAGCACCGGAATTTTTCCACTCCGCCAGGTGGTTCCATCGAGATAATAATGACTCTGACCGTCATGCCAGATACCGTCATATATTCTGTTTCCACTGATTTTTGCCGTGGAGATGTGACCTGCAATCACATCCTTATAGAATGCTCCGCGGCTTACCGTTCTTTTCCCCACCATCAGCTCCCTGCTGGTCACGCACAGCCAGTCTTTACCGCCCCATTCGGCAATTCCGGCGTGTACCAGAATCTGGCGCTCTGTTTCATAAAAGTAAGGAAAATGGCGCATCCAGGTGATCAGATCCCCCGCATCTTCGAGCATCAGCCGTACTGCTTCTGCATTTCTGGAATCCTCTGAGAGGTGTGCTTCTTTTTCCAGAAACTCTTGAAAATGTTCTTCTTTCAGAAAGCTGTGCAGCGTTTCATAGTCTCCATCTGCATCCGATGCCAGCCATTCCCGGCTGCGATATCGCTCCACACTGCCGATATGCCGGTTGACATCTGCATATTCTTCCAGCCAGTCCAGCAATGCTTTTTCATGATTTCCCATCAGGGCAATGACTTTTTCCGAACCATATTTTTCCTGCAATGCCCTGACTTTTTCCAGCATCGCCCGGCCATCTGGCCCATAATCTATGTAATCGCCCAACAGAATCAGCTGATTTTTCCCCGAAAGGTCTGTTTTTTTCAGAGCTGCCTCGAATGCCTCCAGAAATCCGTGAATATCCGACATCATATATCGCTTCATTGCTTTTCCTCTGTTTGTTTATACGTAGAAAGTTTCCTTCGTTTCCAGGCAAAGGCATCCCAGTCTTCCATTCTCGAAGCCGCAGCCGCAGTCACACAGATAAACGTTTCCTTTTTTATTCTTCCAGATGGATCCATTTCCCATGTTCTGATGGCCGCAAACGGAAATATATCCATGCACTCCCTCATGAAGAAAAACCTTGTACCACAAATCCCCCATCAGATAATAGTTGTCCAGTTTCCATTTTCCCGGTTCTGCCGTACAGGCATGGGCAAGCAGATACGGCTGACTGTCTACCTCGATTTCCACCTGTACCGGCCAGGAAAGGATGCGCTCTGCGAGCTGCTTTAAATCAACTTCCGTCAGGCGTTCCTGTAAAAGATGGAAGGAATTGTACGGATACGGCTGCAGGAGGGCGCGGTCTCTCTCATCCATTCCGTAATAGCGGAAAATGTAATTGGCAAGCCAATGATCGTGGTTGCCGCGGATCACAGTACATTTTTTCCCCAGCTTCAATATCTGAAAATACACGCCCGCCGGGTCTGGATGATCCATGCAGCGGTCAAACAAATCACCAAGCAAATACAGGTGATCATCCTCTTTGAGATCCATTTTTTCCAGCAATTTCATGAACCGCCAGCTGTCGTTATGTATATCGGTAATAATATAGTGCATCCAAAATCTCCTTTTCTTTCGCAGCTTTCGTGTCAGCTCCTGCAATCTTCAAAGCTTTTGTTATCCGCTCATTTTTCCCAAAACGGCTTTCCTGCTTGTGTTTTGGCATGTCCTGTTTCAAAAATCTTCCCGCTTGTTCTGCTGGTTCCGAATCCCGGTCTTCTGATTCTGGCATCATGGAACGTCTAAAATCGTTCACCTGTTGTTGTCCGAACTGTAAAACTCTTCCCCCGTTTCCAGACAGATTGCCGCCAGCCTCCCTCCCGGGAAGCATGCGCCGCAGTCGATCGCAATGTGGTGATATTTTTTATAAATATACCCGGGATTATCATTTTCCGGAATCGTCTGCGTCGGTGTATGTCCTGTTACCAGATTTGTATCCGCAAAGTATTCCTTCTGATAATCTGGTCTGGCCCATACAAGATCGTGCAGGGAATATTCCTCGATCCTCTTTTCCGGTGTGAATCCACCCAGCCCTCCATGCACCAGCAGATACTGTTTTTCTCCCACTGTAAGCTCCTCATACAGACTGAAATCCTCCAGAAAATTCAGTACTTCCTCCCGCATCTCGGGATCCAGCGCCCGAAATTCCCGGATCGTAGCATCACCGCCGTTATACTTCCAGCGAACCAGATTGTCCAACAGTTCAGCATCCACTTTCTCGATGGCAAGATCTGTGATTTCCTGACAGAGAAACCGCAGACATTCCAGCGCCATCACCTCATGGTTCCCCACGATACAGAACGCATTCGGCATTTCCATCAGTTTCAATACCACCTTAATCGGATGCTCACCCCGGTCTAAAACATCACCCAGAACATAGAGTGTATCTGTATCTTTCAATTCAATTTCTTCCAGCAGCTCCATAAATCTCTCATACTCACCGTGAATATCCGAAATAACGTAAGTAGCCATAAACAGAATCCTCCCTTTTTCATCCATACGAATCTGCATACGTTCTCCATTACCAGCTTATCTTACCATACTTCCTGTTTTTTACCGGACAAACTCTTGTCCCTCCTTTTTTTGCATAATGTACACTCTAGAGCGTGTCTGAAAAAGGCTTTTCGCAAGCTGCGAGTCCCAGTTTGTGGAAATGATTTTTCAGACACGCTCTAATACATCTTCTATTGAACTTTCCTTCATGCGAAATCCCTTTTTCTTGATACTATACCACATCTATTTTTTTCTTCATTGAACTACAAGTTTAATCCTCTTTTTCTTGCTGTTTTCTCGCATTCTATCAGCATTACGCGCTGTTTATACAGCGCCTTTTATTTCTGTACAATTTATTCTCTATATGCAAAAAAGGAACGTTCTATCCAAATCGTTCCTTTTTGTTTGTAGATTATTTTATTTTTCAAATTTCTCAATCACGCACGTATGCGTTTTCGTTTTCTTATCACAAACGCGTATTTGCCGAGTGTACAGTAATGCCCGCGTCCCCCCTTCGTCATCCCACCGTCAGGCGCAAAAAACCTCCCGCCGCACAGAGCCTCTTGCCCTCCGAAACAGTGCCTGTCCGGGGACTTGTGCTCTGTGGGGCGGGAGGCCTTTTACACCGTCCGTCCCCTATTTACTTAATACCCCGTCGACCGCCGCTTTCCATCCGGCATATTTTTTCTCCCGGATTTCATCGTCCATCTTCGGTTCATACACACTTCGTTTCATATTTCCCGCGAGCTTCTCCAGATCATACACACCTGCCGAAATACCCGCCATATAAGCCGCTCCAATCCCGGAAAGCTCCTCCGCGTCCGGAATATTTACGCGTTTATTCGTAATATCACTCTGGAACTGCATCAGATATCCGTTTCGTGTCGGGCCGCCGTCTACACGGAGTTCCTCGATCCGCATGCCGGTATCCTGCTCCATCGCACGGGCAAGGTCGGTGATCTGGTAGGCGATACAGTCGAGAGCCGCTTTTACCACCTCGGCTTTTCCTGTGGTGCGGGTAATTCCGCTGATCGATGCCGTTGCTTTCTCATCCCAGTACGGCGCACCAAGCCCGGTAAATGCCGGAACCAGATACGTGCGGTCTGCCGGATTTGCCTCCCTCGCCAGTCCTTCCGTCTCTTTTGCCGAAGAAATCAGCTTCAGATCATCCTTCAGCCAGGTAATCACCGCTCCGGTGTAGTTCAGGTTGCCTTCCAGCACATAGTCCACCTTGCCGCCTCTTCCCCACGCAAGCGAAGTCACAACGCCGTGGCTGCTCTGAATCGGCCTGTCTCCAATGTTCATCATCAGCGAAGAACCCGTTCCATATGTTGCCTTGATCATGCCCGGTTTTAAGCAGCCCTGTCCGAACAGAGCCGCATGAGAGTCGCCTAATACACCACAGATCAGAACCGGCTCGGAAAACAATCCTTCCATCGTCGTGGTTCCATACACCGCATCGGAATCGCACACCCTGGCCAGCGCACAGACCGGAATCCCGAACATCTCACAGATCTTCTCATCCCATGCCAGTGTTTTCAAATTAAACAACTGCGTTCTCGACGCATTTGAAAAATCTGTTTTAAATGCATGATCCCCCGTCAGCTTGTAAACCAGCCAGCTGTCAATCGTACCCAGGCAGAGTTTCCCGTCTGCAGCACGTTTCTGTCTTTCTTCTCCGCCGTTTCGAAGCAGCCACGCCATCTTTGCAGCAGGAAAATAAGCCGAAAGCTGCAGACCCGTCGCCTCGCGGATCTCCTCTGCGTGCCCCTGCTCCGCAATCTCCTGCGCAATGCCGCTTGCGCGGCCGCACTGCCATACAATTGCCTCTTCCAGCGGTTCCCCGGTCGCCTTGTCCCAGATCGCCGTCGTCTCACGCTGATTGCTGATGCCGATTCCGGCGATTTCTTCCGGTGCAACACCGGACTCTGCCACCAGCGTTTTTACCGTCTGTACTGTATTCCGGTAAATCTCATTCAGATCATGGGACACCCATCCCTTTTCATTGACAATCTGCCGGTGCGGCAGGTCGGTACGGCGGAGTAAATGTCCCTCCCCATCAAAGAGCAGCGCTTTCGTTCCCTGCGTGCTCTGATCAATTCCGATAATATACCTTTTCTCCATATTTCCAACTCCATTACTATTATAGATAAAGAAACGTCCCTGCACCCCCGGGCCTTCCACAGTCCGGGCACGCAGGAACGTCATAAACATCATTATTTCAGTAATTCTTTCGCTTTCGCTGCAATGCCTTCCGCATTCAGTCCATAGTAATCAAACACTTCTTTGGATGTTCCTGTAATGACCGGCGCATCCGGCAGAGACATATGAACGACTTTGCGCGGGCATTCCGCACCGACCACCAGGCTCACCATCGATCCAAGACCGCCGAATGGAGCGTGCTCTTCGATCGAAATGACAACTTTTGCCTTCTTTGCAGCCTCTACCAGGCCCTCTTTGTCCAGCGGTTTCACACAGTACATATCGAGCAGTCCTGCGCTGATTCCCTCTTCTTTCAGCATAGCAGCTGCATCGAACGCCGGGCGGACCATCTCACCGCAGGCTACCAGTAAAACATCGGTGCCTTCCGAGAGAACCGTTGCCTTATCCATCTCAAACGGAGTATTTTCTTCGCTGTAAATATCCGCAACGGCATTTCTTCCCACCCGGATATAAGCCGGTTTTTCATCGGTAAGAAGCGCCTCAACCAGTTTTGCTGTCTGGAAGCGGTCGCTTGGCAGATAAACGCGCATGTTCGGAATAGCTGCCATTGCTGCGATGTCCTGTGCAGAATGATGGCTCATGCCGAGTGCGCCGTAGCTCACACCGCCGCTGATGCCGATCAGCTTTACATTGGTGTTGGAGTATGCACAGTCAATTTTCGCCTGCTCATAGCTTCTTGTAGAAAGGAAGCACGCCGGAGATGCCGCAAATGCTTTCTTGCCGCATTTTGCAAGACCGGCAGAAACGCTGACCAGATCCTGCTCCGCAATACCCATCTCCACAAACTGCTCCGGATATGCATTTGCAAACGGTGTCAGGGAAGCACTTCCCCTGGAATCGCTGCAGAGCACTACGATATCTTTATCCGTCTCGGCATGTTTCATTAAAACCTCGCAAATGGCCTGTCTGTTTGGAATCTTATTCATGACAGTGCCTCCTTTCTCTCATCCAGATCCTTCATGATCTGTTCTACTTCCTCCGGTGTCGGCACTTTATGATGCCACTCCGCCTTATTTTCCATCACGGAAGAACCACAGCCCTTCGTTGTGTTTGCAATAATAACCGTCGGTTTTCCCTTGCAGTGTTTCGCCAGCTCAAACGCATGAACGAGCGCGTCCATATCGTTGCCCGGTACGGAAAGAACATTCCATCCGAACGCTGCCCATCTCTCCTCCTGGCTGTCCTGTTTCATGACATCCTCGGTATTTCCGGAGATCTGCAGACGGTTGCGGTCTACGATCGCACAGAGGTTGTCCAGCTTGTAGTTTCCTGCGGACATTGCGCCCTCCCAGACAGAGCCTTCTGCCAGCTCGCCATCACCCATAACGGTGTAGACACGGTAATCTTTTTTATCCATTTTTCCTGCCAGCGCCATTCCCACGCAGACCGGAAGTCCGTGGCCGAGAGAACCGGAATTCATCTCGATGCCCGGCAGTTTATTGTTCGGATGGCCGATGTACGGGCTGCCGAATTTGGAGAATTTTTCGATGACCTCTTCCATCGGGAAGAATCCCTTTGCCGCAAGTACTGCATAATATGCCTCAACGGAATGACCTTTACTCATTACAAAACGGTCACGGTCCGGGTCGTCCATGTTCTCAGGGCTGATGTTCATCTCTTTAAAATACAGCGCTACAAGCACATCAATAACACTCATGTCACCACCGATGTGGCCGCCCTTGCCGGAAACTACCATTTCCACTACTTTCTTCCGCAGATCATACGCCAGACAACTCAATTCCTTGTATTCACTCATGATTTTCATTCTCCTCTTAAATATGCTTTGACATCTTCCTCGATCGGATCATATAAATCCGGGGCAATACCGATGTATTTGCATGCTTCATACAGAACCGGCACAACGTTCTCGTGGATACCGACACAGTGGTGGATGTACGGTCCTTCCACGATTTTTGCCTCGAGGCGTTTCAGGTTCTGTACCTCAACCCATACGTAGGTTCCCTTCGTGTAAGGTCCCTCGACACCTTTTGCATTTCCAAGCAGCAGGGAGTACTCTCCGTTGTCTCCGTCGAAACGCGCCAGTGTCATTTCACCTAATTTTGCCTGTGCCTCTACAGCGCCCGGATGGCTGAATGCCAGAGGATAACCGATCGTCGGTTTTTCCTGTGCAACAGAAATCGGCCACGGTCCGCAGTGCTGCAGCAGCTCGCCGTTCTCGTTGTCCGGGTGACGTACCGTCCAGTCAGCAAAGAAGCTTCTCTTGTCGTTTCTGCCGGCAGCCTCTACCATCAGAGCGGTGATGGCTCCGTGGATATCGGTCTCACAGACAACCGGAATTCCCTCTTCGTTCAGCAGGGAGTTTGCCGCACACGGCATGATGCCGATCTCACCCTGCAGCGCGTTCCAGCACTGGATCGCGATGGCATTGCAGGAATATTTTGCAGTCAGATTTTTCATCGCAACCTTCAGAGCTGCTACATTTTCCAGTTCTTCCGGTTTGATCTTTACACACATATTGGTATTGCAGTATGCAACGACTTTTTCTACCTCGCTGCCCTCTGCTTTTACTTTTTTCATCTCCGCAGTCAGTTCCGGAAGCGGAATCGGGGAAAGCTGGATGTTGAATTTTTCCAGCAGCTCGCCCTCGTTGCACATGGTGGACCAGAAATCGAACGGACGCGGTCCGATCTGAAGGATTCTGGTGTGGCGGAAGGTATCTACCACATTACATACAGCAAGGAAATCCTTGATGCCGCGCTCAAATTCCGGATCGGTCAGACGGCAGTTCGTCATATAGGTGAACGGAACACCAAAACGGCGCAGCACTTTTCCGGTTGCAAACAGGCCGCACTGGCTGTCGCGGAGACGCACACCGTTCTCATCCGGTCTCTCATCGCGCGGTCCCCAGAGGAGTACCGGAAGCCCCATTTCCTTTGCCAGTCTTGCACAGACATATTCCGTTCCGAAGTTTCCGTGCGGGAAGAAAATTCCCTTTACGTTTTCACGGCGGAATTTCTCCTGGATTTTCTCACGGTCCGCCTCATCGTAAAACAGACCCTCCTCATTGATGTCTGTGATATCGACAAATTCAACGCCGAGCTCTTTTAAACGCTCTCTCGTCAGGTTGGCGTATTTTACGGCATCCGGGGCACTGAAAATGCTTCTTCTCGTAGGTGCAAATCCGATCTTAATTGATTTCATATTCATTTCCTCCACTTAATTTTCTTTAAACTCTGCTAAATTATGTCTTGAATTTCCCTGTTCTTTATGGCTCTTATATTACTAAATTCTTTTGAACTTGTCAACATCTATTCAGCTTTATTAAATCTTTTTTAGTAATTTATACAAAAAAGAATGGCTGTTTTTATGCATTTCTTCATATTTCATTTTTTTTACAGTTCAGAAGTTGACTTCTTTTTTAATTCATATTAAAATCAATGCATAAGTTTAATATTTTTCAGATAAATACTGAAATAAATTTCAACATCCCGCATGCACAAAACAAACGAAAGCACCATGCGGGCTGATTTTATCGAACAGGAGCTGAAATCTTATGAATATTTCTGCGAAAGAACTGGCAAAGCTGATCAACGTATCGCCTGCCACGGTTTCTATGGTTTTCAATAACAAACCCGGCATCAGTGATGCCACAAGAGAGCTGGTTTTAAAAACTGCAGCCGAGTATGGCTATGCGCCGAAAAAAAATGAATCCTCCGGCGCTTCCTCCCGCATTATTCAGCTGGTCAATTATAAGAAGCACGGAAAGGTCGCTGCCGACACGCCGTTCTTCTCCCAGCTGACCGAAGGAATCTCCACCGAATGCACCCGCCAGGGCTGTGCGCTTCATATCTCCTATTTTTATGAGACCATGGATATTGACAGCCAGCTCGATGCACTCCGCGCTGTGGACTGTGAGGGCATTCTTCTTCTTGCAACCGAAATGGCTCCGTCCGATTTCCGCAAGTTCCGCGATTTTTCTGTTCCGATCGTTGTCGTGGACTGCTATTACGATGAGCTCGATTACGACTGCGTTCTGATCAACAACATCCAGGGGGCGTTCAACGCCACGAATTATCTGATTCAGTGCGGACACAAAAACGTGGGCTACTTTCACTCGAGCCTCGACATCAGCAACTTCTCCGAACGCGCCGACGGCTACTACAAAGCGCTCCGTGCAAACGGTATCAGCACCTCACATCCATATGTCCACCCGGTTTCCCCGACCTCGGACGAAGGCTACCGCGACATGCTGCGCCTTCTCGAGTCGAAAGCGCCGATCGCGGATGCTTACTTTGCCGATAATGACATCATCGCGGCGGCCGCCATGCGTGCACTGCGTGAAAACGGCTACCGCATCCCGGAGGATGTCTCCATCATCGGCTTTGATGACGTTCCGATGTGCGATATGATGGTTCCGCCGCTTTCCACCATGAAGGTCAGAAAACGCGAGCTTGGCGCCACTGCCGTCCAGCGCCTGCTTGACCGCGTGGCCGATCCGAAACGCGAATGTCTGAAAATGTGCATGGCAACCAAACTGGTGAAGCGCCAGAGTGTTTCCAGACGTTAAAGCTTTTTGGATGAGGCTGTCGTCCAGCGCGTGTCTGAAAAATCATTTCCGCAAACCGGAACTCGCAGCTTGCGAAAAGCCTTTCTCAGACACGCTCTGTACGGCAGCCTCACCTTTTTATTTTGAAAGGAGTTTTTTTCATGCAATCTGCAAATGACCTGAAACAGCTTTTATTCAGTATCAATCACAAAAGCTATCCCGCCTATAAATCTACCCGCGGTGCCTATCAGTTTCCGCGCTACACACTCTCCATCGACCACGTGCAGGGCGATCCGTTCGCCGCTCCATCGCGCGTCAGCGTTCATGTGAATGGAAGAACTGCCGCTTTCCCGGCATCACTCTATGATACGTATGAAAAGCGCGTCGCCCTCCAGGATTACCTGCTGCGCCAGTTTGCGCGCGCTATCGCACCGTATTCGTTCCGCGCAAAGGGCTCCGGCAAAAGTGGTCTGCTTGGGATAAGCCGCTGCGGGCAGGAAATTCTGGAGCGTACTGCCTGTGTTCTGAATCCTTCCGACGGCAGTCTTATCGTCAACATGGAAATCGGCTTTCCGGCTAACGGCCGCACCATCGCCTCGCAGGAGCTGATCCGCATTCTTTTCGACTTTCTTCCCGGCTGCGTAGAAAAATCACTGTTCTACCGTGCTCTGGATCCAAAAGCATGTGCCAATGTCGCCTATCTCTGTGAGGATCAGCAGGCGATCCGTTCCGCATTAAAAGAAAAAGGGCTTACTGCCTTCATGAACCGCTCCCCGTCAAGTAGACAATTGAAAAAATATAA
>NZ_QUHK01000069.1:0-3660 GCF_003479665.1 Blautia sp. AF14-40 | reverse complement strand
TATATTTCAGACATGATCAAAATCATGAAGGGGAATCTTGCACACCAGATGTTCCTTTTACATCCAGAGCTAAAGAAAGAGTTGTGGGGAGGACATTTGTGGAATCCGTCTTATTGTGTTGTAACGGTCAGTGACCGGAGCCGTGAACAGGTACTTGCTTACATAGAAGGGCAGAAGGAAAAATCCCGTTAAAACCCGGAGGAAAAAGCGAATGAAAAAGCGAATGAAAATCATATCCAGTTATGGTGTAGAATTACGAAAACAGAATATTCCGATCCGCCAGACACTGGAGATTTACCGTTCTGCTGTCCGCTATCTGGTCAAAGTGTATGAATCTGTATGGGAAGAACTGGCCCAAATTGAGAACAGTAAGAAACGTTTCAATGCAGCGGAACATCTGGTGCATACAACGAAACGGAATCCGGCCCGGTTTGATTTTGATTTCTGCTTTCCCAAGATGCCATCCTATTTCAGACGGGCGGCAGTCCAGCATGCGCTTGGGAGTGTATCTTCTTATCGGACGCGTCTGGAACAGTGGAAAGCAGAGGGGGAGAAAACGGGAAAGCCGTATCTGAAAAGTGAACAGTATGCCATGCCTGTTTTTTACCACGATATCATGTACCGTGAAAACACAGAAGAGAAAGATGCGGCCTTTTTAAAACTGTACGATGGCCATGACTGGAAATGGTTTGCTACGCGGCTGAAACATACGGATATGGAATATTTAAGAAAACACTGGTCGGGCAAAAAAGCTTCGGCGCCAACGTTGGAGAAAAAGCACGACAAATATTTCCTGCGTTTTACGTATGCGGAAGAGGTATCTTTAAACCGGACACCTGTCAAAGAACAAACGATCTGCAGTGTGGATCTCGGCATCAATACGGATGCAGTCTGTACCATCATGCGTCCAGACGGAACTATCCTGGGAAGAAAGTTTATTAACTTTTCCAGTGACAAAGACCGGATGTACCGTGCGCTGGGACGGATCCGAAGATTTCAGCGGGAACATGGATCGTGTCAGGCGCAGGGAAGATGGGCATATGCAAAACGTCTGAATACAGAGCTTGGCAGAAAAATTGCAAAGGAAATCGTTTTTTATGCATCAGAAAATAAGGCAGATGTGATTGTTTTCGAATATCTGGAAATGAAAGGAAAACTTTCCGGGAAGAAAAAGCAGAAACTGCAGATGTGGAGAAAACGTGATATCCAGAAACGGTGCGGACAGCAGGCACACAGAAAGGGAATCCGAATTTCCCGAATCTGTGCATGGAACACGAGCAGGCTTGCCTTTGATGGATCAGGAGAAATTGCCCGTGATATACGGGATCACCGTCTGTGTACGTTTCAGACCGGAAAAAGATACAACTGTGATTTGTCGGCATCGTATAATATCGGAGCAAGATATTTTATCCGTGAAATTTTAAAACCCTTACCGGAAACGGAAAGGTCTTTGCTGGAGGCAAAAGTTCCTGCAGTAAAGCGTAGAACCTCATGTGGTTATGCAGATCTGAGAGAACTGATTTCAGAAATGGAACTGCGTAAAGCAGCATAAACACAGGCAGATATGCAGTGGATTCCCTGTTATGTGGAACCCTGCCGTATCCGGCAGGGAAGAAGCACATATCTGCGCAAAATCTAAGTAACAGGCGTATCCGCCGATATTTGGTCTGCCGCTTAAAGCGGCCGGAAGCACGTGGCTTTAGTCATGTGAGGTTCACGGGATTTTTCCAACTGGTAAAGCAGATTACTTCCAGTGAAAGAGACATAATGGCGAACGATACTCCGTACAAAAACTAACATTTCATTTGTTCATATCGTATCTTTTGTATATGTCAGGCAGTCAAAGGACTGTACTTATACAAAAAGGAGATTGTAGCAGAATAAAAAACAAAAAAACAGATACGGAGGATTACCTACTTACGTTGTGTCAGTAGATACAACAGCTTTTTTAATAAACAATCCTTAGTAGTAACCCTTTCCCTTTTACTACTAATTTTACTACTAACAGGTAGTAACAACTTGCAGGGTTCTGCTCTGATTTGCCATAATCTGTAATTTCAGAGCATTTTACAATAACCCCGGAATCCCTTGCAAAATAGGGCATTCCGGGGCAAAACAAGGAGAAACAAAACAATGATAAAAATATTATTCATCTGCCACGGCAGTGTTTAAGGGACGGGGCAAAAGCCTTGATTTTATTGGGCTTCTTGGATAGAAACGTAAAATTTACACCTTATTTACACCTTTGGAAGATCGAATCGGAATAATATAATTTGCTAATCTGTGTTGATTTTTTTATGATTGAGTATAATAAAAGCAAGAACAGAAATGTTCTCGATGTAAGAGCATCATTAAAAGTTGGGCTGCAGATGGAGCAGGGTAAACTTCCATCTCATTAGATGTCTTAACTGGGCATCGAGCCTGGCAGCTTGGATAAAGCTGTAGTCCACGTGGGGGACTTAATGATTTTCACGTCGTTATGGGTATCTTAACTGGGTACCGAGGCTGACAACCAGCAGAAAACTCTTTTACAAAAGTAATTCTCAGAAGAGTGTGGTTTAATGCACACTCTTTTTTGCATGTGAGGTATAAGTGGCAACAAAGGTAGATAAGAAAAACGCAATACGACAAGGTATTACAGAGGCGGAAATCGTATATTTCCAAAATTTGGCAGGTAAAACATTTCTGTATGTTTGTGGAGATGAATATTTTGAAGTTTCTTTTCCAATAGATCACTTTCTACATTTAACAGGAGTGGAGACAAGACTTTCGACCAAGGATTTTTATAAGAATGCAAAAAAATCTATTCTTACAAATAATCAGTTCTATTTTGACGCAAGACATGTATATGCAAATGCCAAAAGGAAACTTCCGTGTTTAAAACGCTTGCCGGAATTAACGAATGAAATGGTATGTGTTCTAAAAAATATGGAAACCATGACAATTACATATAAACTCAGCGTTACAAATTTGGAATTTACTGGAAGTGTGACAAGAAAGCCAAAACGGTATACTGGGAAAAAAGATTAAGAAAAGAATAAAGAGCTGGTTTTAATTGTAAAATTTATGGGGAACTAACATCAGCTTATTGACATGAATTTAAAAATAAGTATAATAATAGTTGAGTAATTGTTCAACTATTATTATTTGGAGGTGAATATATGCCAAAAACGTCTTATATTTGTAATTGCGATGTAATTCATGAGGATATTGTGAATGATGTGAAATCCAAGATGCAGCCAAAAGATGATTATATCCAGTTGGCTTCTTTGTTTAAGCTATTTGGAGATGGAACTAGAGTACAAATCTTACACGCTCTAGAACAGAGTGAGATGTGTGTATGTGATCTTGCAGTGCTACTGGGGGTAACAAAATCTGCAATTTCGCATCAGTTAAAGGCATTACGCCTTGCGAATCTGGTAAAATTCCGTAAAGAAGCACAGATAGTTTACTACTCACTGGCAGATGATCATGTGAAAGAGATTATTGACAAGGGATTTGAGCATCTTTGGCAGAAATAATATTTTTTAACATTATAGTTGAGTAATTGAACAATTAAACAAATTATAAGGAGATTATCATGAAACGCATATTTCTATTAAAAGGGTTGGACTGTCCAAATTGTTCCGCAAAAATTGAAAAAGAAGTCGGAGAGTTGGA
>NZ_QUHK01000068.1:0-4042 GCF_003479665.1 Blautia sp. AF14-40 | reverse complement strand
GGAGTGTGAACTATGTTCCCGATAAAATATATTGACAATAATCTTGTCTGGAACAAGGACAATGAGGTGTTCGCTTACTATGAGCTGATACCGTACAACTATTCTTTTCTATCCGCAGAGCAGAAATTTATCGTGCATGACAGCTTTCGCCAGCTTATCGCACAGTCCCGTGAGGGTAAAATTCATGCCTTGCAGATTGCCACAGAAAGCTCAATCCGAAGTATGCAGGAGCAGTCAAAGAAACTGGTAACTGGAAAATTAAAGGAAGTTGCCTGCCAGAAAATAGACGAACAGACCGAAGCGTTAGTATCTATGATTGGGGACAATCAAGTGGACTACCGCTTTTTTCTTGGCTTTAAGCTCATGGTTACAGAAGAACAGCTCAATCTGAAGAACATCAAAAAATCGGCGTGGCTGACGTTCACAGAATTTCTCCATGAAGTGAACCATACGCTGATGAATGATTTTGTTTCCATGCCGAATGATGAAATCAACCGTTACATGAAAATGGAAAAGTTATTGGAAAATAAAATCTCCCGTCGTTTCAAGGTGCGCCGCTTGGAAATCAATGATTTTGGGGATCTCATGGAACATCTTTACGGCAGGGACGGGATCGCTTATGGAGATTATGAGTACCAGCTACCAAAGAAAAAATTGAACAAAGAAACGCTGATAAAATACTACGACCTTATCCGCCCGACAAGGTGCGTGATTGAGGAAAGCCAGCGGTATTTACGATTGGAACATGAGGGCAAGGAAAGCTATGTGTCCTATTCTACCGTCAATGCGATTGTAGGCGAGCTTGATTTTCCGTCAAGTGAAATCTTCTATTTCCAGCAACAGCAATTCACATTCCCCGTTGATACTTCCATGAATGTAGAAATCGTGGAGAACAGAAAGGCTCTTACCACAGTAAGAAATAAGAAAAAGGAATTGAAAGACCTTGATAATCACGCTTATCAAGCAGGAAGTGAAACCAGCTCAAATGTGGTGGACGCTTTAGACAGCGTGGACGAGCTGGAAACAGATTTAGACCAGACAAAAGAAAGTATGTATAAGCTCTCTTATGTAGTGCGTGTATCAGCTGATGATTTGGACGAATTAAAACGCCGTTGTGATGAAGTCAAAGACTTTTACGACGACCTCAATGTAAAGCTGGTGCGTCCTGCTGGGGATATGCTGGGGCTTCATTCTGAATTTTTACCTGCCAGCAAGCGATATATCAACGACTATGTGCAGTATGTAAAATCAGACTTTTTAGCTGGACTTGGTTTTGGTGCGACACAGCAGTTAGGAGAAACTACGGGTATCTATATGGGCTATTCCGTTGATACGGGAAGAAATGTGTACCTACAACCGTCTTTAGCTTCGCAGGGCATAAAAGGTACAGTTACAAATGCCCTTGCTTCTGCTTTTGTCGGTTCGCTTGGCGGTGGGAAGTCGTTCTGCAACAATCTTCTGGTGTATTATTCGGTGTTGTTTGGCGGTCAAGCAGTCATTTTAGACCCCAAAGCCGAGCGTGGCAACTGGAAAGAAACGCTCCCAGAGATAGCTCATGAAATCAATATCGTAAATCTTACCAGCGACAAGGACAATGCAGGACTTCTTGACCCGTTTGTGATTATGAAGAATGTAAAAGACGCTGAAAGTCTGGCAATCGACATCTTAACATTCCTTACGGGTATTTCCTCTAGGGACGGCGAAAAATTCCCCGTATTACGAAAAGCGGTTCGTTCCGTTACCCAGGGCGAAAAAAGAGGACTGTTACACGTTATTGAAGAATTGCGAAAGGAAGATACCGCTATCTCACGCAATATCGCAGACCATATCGACAGCTTCACGGTCTCCGACTTTGCACGCCTGCTGTTTTCAGACGGTACGGTGGAAAATGCTATCAGTCTGGATAACCAGCTCAATATCATTCAAGTAGCAGACTTAGTATTGCCAGATAAAGATACCACCTTTGAGGAATACACGACCATTGAATTGTTGTCGGTGTCTATGCTGATTGTCATTAGTACCTTTGCCCTCGACTTCATTCACAGCGATAGAAGCATTTTTAAGATTGTCGATTTGGACGAAGCGTGGGCGTTCTTAAATGTGGCACAAGGAGAAACGCTATCAAATAAACTGGTGCGAGCTGGACGAGCTATGCAGGCAGGCGTTTATTTCGTTACACAATCCTCTGGGGACGTGTCAAAAGAAAGTCTGAAAAATAATATCGGCTTGAAATTTGCCTTTCGCTCTACGGACATTAACGAGATAAAACAGACCTTAGAGTTTTTCGGTATCGACAAGGACGACGAGAACAACCAGAAACGGCTTCGTGATTTGGAGAACGGACAATGCTTATTACAGGACTTATACGGGCGTGTCGGTGTGGTGCAGATACACCCAGTCTTTGAAGAATTACTACACGCCTTTGATACCAGACCGCCCGTACAGAGAAATGAGGTGGAGTGATGAAAGAAAGGATAAAAGGTGCGTTCACAAAAAAGAAGATTTTCCACTTTCTCAAAATGGCTCTGTTCGTGGTGGCACTCTCCCTTATCCTGCTTTCACTTCTGGGGACGGTGGCTCATGCGACGGGGCTTGTGGACGATACCATAAACGCAGAAAATCTTTATTCAAAATATCCCCTTTCCAACTACCAGCTTGATTTTTATGTAGATAATAGCTGGTCGTGGCTTCCGTGGAACTGGCTGGACGGGATTGGAAAATCGGTACAGTACGGGCTTTACTGTATTACCAACTTTGTCTGGACGATAAGCCTTTATTTAAGCAATGCCACGGGCTATGTGGTGCAGGAAGCCTATAAACTTGATTTCATTAACGATATGGCAGACAGTATCGGAAAAAGCATACAGACTCTTGCAGGTGTAACACAGAACGGCTTTTCTTCTACGGGCTTCTATATCGGTTTTCTGCTTCTCATTATCTTAGTGGTGGGACTTTATGTTGCCTATACGGGACTGATAAAAAGAGAAACTAGCAAGGCACTTCACGCCGTTATCAACTTTGTGGTGGTATTCGTGTTGTCTGCTTCATTTATTGCCTACGCTCCCGATTACATCAAAAAGATAAATGAGTTTTCATCAGACATCAGTACCGCTTCTTTGGACTTGGGAACAAAAATCATGCTCCCCAACTCTGACAGTGAGGGCAAGGACAGCGTGGACTTGATACGGGACAGTTTATTTTCTATTCAAGTACAACAGCCGTGGCTACTTTTACAATTCGGAAACAGTAACGCAGAGGAAATCGGGACAGACCGTGTCGAAGCTCTCGTATCGGCAAGCCCAGAGGACGAGGACGGGAAAACCAGAGAGGAAGTCGTGAAAACAGAAATCGAGGACAACGACAACAACAATCTGACGATACCGCAGGTCGTGAACCGTTTAGGTATGGTGTTCTTCCTACTGTTCTTCAATTTAGGTATCACGATATTTGTATTCTTGCTTACGGGCATGATGTTGTTTAGCCAGATACTTTTTATTATCTTCGCTATGTTTTTGCCTATCAGCTTTTTACTTTCTATGATACCGAGCTATGAAAGCATGGCAAAGCAGGCAATCGTGAGGGTGTTTAATACCATAATGACAAGGGCAGGAATAACGCTCATTGTAACGGTGGCGTTCAGTATTTCCAGTATGTTTTACAACATTTCCACAGACTACCCGTTCTTTATGGTGGCGTTCTTGCAGATAGTATGTTTCGCAGGTATCTACATGAAGCTGGGCGACTTAATGAGTATGTTCTCTTTGAACGCTAATGACAGTCAAAGCATGGGACGCAGGATATTCCGCAGACCATATCTATACTTGGCACATAGGGCTAGGCGTATGGAAAGACAGCTTGCTGGTGCGGTTACTGCTGGCGGTGTTGCTGGTGCGGTGGCTGGTAGCACGATTTCAAACGGAAAAGCGACAAGGAACACAGCTACAAAAGACAGTCGGGGTAATACCACTTCCAGCATGGGACAACGTGCAGGCTCAAAGGTGGGTGCTGTCTTAGATACGAAAAATAAAGTGAAAGACAAGGC
>NZ_QUHK01000067.1:0-4154 GCF_003479665.1 Blautia sp. AF14-40 | reverse complement strand
TTCCAGTCAGCAGCACCGCAAAGGTCATGTACTGCCGGATGTTAGACGCTATACTATCCAAAGGGCAGGAGGACGAGAACGGAATCCTGTTTGTCTGCTTCCCTGTCACAGCCATTGCCGCAGTCCTGTCCCGCAGCCCCATGACGGTCAAGCGTTCTCTGAATGAACTGGAAACTGCCGGACTTATCATGCGGGTGCGTCAGGGCATTGGAGAACCAAACAGGATTTATGTGCTGATACCGGGAAAGGAGGATACTGCCCTTGCCTGATACCTCAAAGCTGGAAAAGCTCAACCGGGAGTTGGAGAAAAGCGAAAAGAAACTGCGGAAAGCAATCAATGATGAAAAGGCATTGCAGCACCAGCTAAAGCAGCTTACCCGAAAGGAACGGAGGCATCGGCTCTGTACCCGTGGCGGTATGCTGGAAAGTTTTCTGCAAGAGCCGGAACGCCTGACAGATGATGATGTCATGCTGCTGTTGAAACTCATTTTTCACAGGCAGGACACGCAGGAACTGTTGAAAAAACTGCTGGAACGGGAGAAGCCGGAAAACCCTTAGTTTACTAAGGGCGCAATTATACACCACCCAGAGGTTGGTGCATTGCGTTCTCCGAAGGCTCCTCGCCGGAGGGCTGTGATTTTCCGCAGGCATGGTCTGCTCCAAATCAAACAGGGGACGCTACGCTTCCCCTGCGCTGGCTGCCGCCAGCTACCCTTTTGTGGACTTGCCATCTGGGGACACCTTGCGTTGTAAGCTGTTCCCAGCCGACAAGTTTTACAAAAGCTCTCTGTACTTTGAGGGTCGAATAAAGTATAATGAAGTCAATGAGAAATCGGGAGTTGGAGGTATTCACTATGAAAAAGATTATAACCGTAACGCTTTGCATTGTGCTGGTTCTTCTCTTTGCCGGATGCGGAAAGAACGGCGATACATCAAAAGTGGAAATTGATTATGGAGCATCTTCCGTTTATTCAAAAGAAGAAATAGATTCTGCCATTGAGATTATAAAAAAGCAGTTCGCTTCGTTTGAGGGCTGTGAATTGCATAGCCTTTCTTATATGCCAGATGAAGAATGCAACAATGCAGATAACATTGAATGGATGAATGATTTAAGAACGGAAGATAATAAAGAAGCCTTTACGCAATGTATTGCATTTAAAAGTAGTTTCCGTTCGCCAAAAAACGGCGGCGGTGCATGGGAGGCGAACGAAGAATACACTTGGTCATGGTGGCTTGCACGGTGTGAAGGTGGAGAATGGAAGTTAATGACGTGGGGGTATTGATAAGCGTAAGAACTTCCAGTTTGCCACTCACACATCGGGTCAACTTGTCCCGAACTTTTACAACTTAATACCCGCCGCCCACACAGCGGCACACCAAGCAGGAAATCTGAAAAAGGTTGCCTGCTTTTTTTCTGCCCGAAATGAGGTGGTAAAACGCCACCCCATCCGCCAATCACAGAAAGGAGTGACACGAAATGCCCTGTCCACACAACGAAATTTCTATTGTGCGGCGAAGCCAACAGCAGTCTGCGGTTGCCGCCGCTGCTTACCAGAGCGGCGAAAAGCTGTTCTGTGAATACGATCAGGAAGAGAAGCACTACCCGGAAAAGCGTGGTATCGTCCACAATGAAATCCTGCTCCCGGCAAATGCCCCGCCGGAGTATGCAGACCGCAATACCCTATGGAACGCCGCCGAAGCGGTGGAGAAGCAGTGAAACTCTCAGCTTGCAAGGCGGTGGGTGCTTACCATCCCCAAAGAGATACCGCCCGACCAGTATGCTGTCCTTGTCCGGGAGTTTTGTGAACAGCAGTTTGTTTCCAAAGGAATGATTGTTGACTTTGCCATCCATGACACCCACCCGCCGGGACACAATCCCCACGCCCATGTCCTGTTGACTATGCGGGCAATGGACAAACATGGGAAATGGCTTCCCAAGAGCCGCAAGGTTTATGACCTTGATGAGAATGGGGAACGGATAAAGCTGCCATCCGGCAGGTGGAAAAGCCACAAGGAGGATACGGTGGACTGGAACGACCAGAAGTATTGTGAAATCTGGCGGCATGAATGGGAGGTCATCCAGAACCGCTATCTGGAAGCCAATGACCGTCCGGAGCGTGTGGACTTGCGTTCCTATGCCAGACAGGGGCTTGATATAGTCCCCACTGTCCATGAGGGAGCTGCTGTCCGGCAGATGGAAAAGCGAGGTATCCAGACGAATATCGGCAACCTGAACCGGGAAATCAGAGCCGCCAACCGCCTGATGAAGTCCATCCGGCAGCTTATCCAAAACCTCAAAGGCTGGATTACCGAGCTGGGAGAAGAGCGGAAGGAACTGCTTGCACAAAAAGCGGCGGAGGAAGCAACGCTTCTCCCCAATCTTTTGATGAAATATATGGAGATACGAAAGGAAGAACGGAAGGACTGGACAAGGGCTGGACAGAACCGGGGGACTTCACAGGACTTAAAGGCAGTCAGCGAAGCCCTGTCCTATCTCCGGCAAAAGGGGCTTTCTACTGTGGAGGATTTAGAAGCATTTCTGGAATCTTCCGGGAAATCGGCAGCCGATTACCGCAGTCAGATGAAGCCAAAGGAAGCCCGCAGTAAAGTGATTGACAGGCTTCTTGCCAGCCGGACAGACTGCAAGGAATGTAAGCCTGCCTATGAGAAGTACCAGAAGATATTTTTCAAGAAAACAAAGGAGAAATTCAAACAGGAACACTCGGAGGTTGCCCGGTATGAGAAAGCCGCTGCCTACCTTGCCAAGCACCCGGACGATAAGGACAGTACCCAAAAGGAGCTGCAACAGGAGCTGGAAACGCTCCTTAGCGTAATCGCAGAGCTGAAAGTACCGCTGACCGAGGTACAGGAGGATTTGAAGAAGCTGCGGGACATCCGCTTCTGGGTACGGAAAGCCACACCCGGCACAGAGGAAAGCAAAGAGCCGCCCAAGAAGCAGCCCATCAAAGAAGTCTTGCAGGATAAGGCAGACGAAAAAAAGGCTCAAAGAACCGCCCCAGCGCAGACAAAACACAAACAACAAAATATGGAACTTTAACAGGCACTTGCCATTTTCAAGCAGAGAATGTCAGGTGCTTTTTTCTTTTTAAGGAGGGATAGAGTTGAATGTATTTGAAGCTGTGAAGCAGTCCGTCACAACAAGACAGGCTGCGGAGCATTATGGAATCCGTATAGGTCGGAACGGGATGGCTTGCTGCCCGTTCCATCATGATAAAACCCCAAGCATGAAGCTGGATCGGCGTTACCACTGCTTCGGCTGCGGTGCGGATGGGGATGTAATTGATTTTACCGCCGCCCTGTATGGGCTGGGAAAGAAAGAAGCTGCTATGCAGATAGCACAGGACTTCGGGCTTTCCTATGAGGATTGGAAGCCGCCGGGAAAGGCGAAAAAGCCCAAGCCCCGGCAGAAATCCCCAGAGGAACAGTTTCAGGAATCAAAGAACCGCTGCTTCCGTATTCTTGCCGATTATCTCCACCTGCTGATGGCATGGAGAACGGACTACACCCCGCACTCCCCGGAGGAAGTCTTTCATCCCCGGTTTGTGGAAGCCTTACAGAAGCAATCCCATGTGGAATATCTGCTGGATGTACTGCTGTTCGGGGAGATAGAGGAACAAGCAGCCCTGATTACGGACTATGGAAAGGATGTGATACAGCTTGAACAGCGAATGGCAGAGCTTGCCGCCACAGACGCAGCAGGAACTAAAAAACACCATGAACGCCATGCAGCCGCCCCAGAGCGTTGAGGAAATCAAGGCTGGGCTGGAAACTACCGAAAAAGGCGGTGTCCGTCAGAGCATACGGAACTGCCTGACCGTATTCCAGCGTGACCCGCTGCTTTCCGAGGCTATCGCCTACAACATCCTGACCGACCGCAAGGACATTATAAAGCCCATCGGCTTCCACAGGGAAAGTACCGCCTTAAACGATACGGACATGAAATATCTGCTTCTCTATCTGGAAGAAACCTACGGGCTTACCAATGAGAAAAAGATTGATAACGCCATCGGGATTGTAGCGAATGAAAACAAGTACCACCCCATCCGGGATTATTTAAGTTCCCTTGTGTGGGACGGGACGGAAAGAATTCGCTTCTGCCTGCGGCACTTTCTGGGGGCTGACGCAGACGATTA
>NZ_QUHK01000066.1:3479-4210 GCF_003479665.1 Blautia sp. AF14-40 | reverse complement strand
GGTGTGAGAGGTCGGCGGCGAAAGCCGCCTCCTACTCGATCTACATCGATCTTGAATCTTTGATTTGCGACTGGAAGTAAAACAAATTTGATGTTATCTTTATTTAAAAACACAATAAAAATCTGATTATCCGCTAAAATACAGTATCTATCAGCATTTTCAAGGAAACAAACTCATCAATTTACTACTTATTTACTACCAACGAATGAGCCTTGATACGCAAGTTTTCCTAGATATGCAAAGATATGGTACAGCACATCAGTATTGAAACAAGAAAAAATTGAATATTTCATAGACTATGGAACGCCTAAAATGACGTTCCTTTTCTATTTTCAGCCGTTCTTATTGGACGGCTATTTTATTACCCAAAATGAAAGGAGCATTAGATTTATGAAAAAGATATTAAAACGATTGTGTACGGGCTTCTTAGCTCTTGCAACTGTCGTTACTGCTTTACCGACTACACCCGTTCATGCAGAAAGCAAGCAATACTGGACGGAAAGTGCAGAGCGTGTCGGTATCATTGAAAAAGTAATGAATGACGGTTCTATTGGTTCTACATTCAATGAGGGCATGATGAAAGTTGAGGGCGAAACTGCCTATTGTATCGACATCAATACAGATTTTAAGAATGGCTACAAGACCAGAGCTGACGCAAGCTCACGCATGAGTGCCGACCAGATTTCAGATGTGGCGTTATCCTTAGAATATGTCAAACAGTATGGCGAAGC
>NZ_QUHK01000066.1:0-3312 GCF_003479665.1 Blautia sp. AF14-40 | reverse complement strand
TATTGTATCGACATCAATACAGATTTTAAGAATGGCTACAAGACCAGAGCTGACGCAAGCTCACGCATGAGTGCCGACCAGATTTCAGATGTGGCGTTATCCTTAGAATATGTCAAACAGTATGGCGAAGCCCACAAGGAACTGAACTACAAACAAGTTTATCTATTGGAACAATGTGTAGTCTGGCAGAGATTGAGCGTACATCTCGGCTGGCAATGTGATAACGTGCGAGCTTCTTATGATGAAATTCCAAAGGCAACGCAGGACGAAGTTTTCTCTGGTGCAAGAGCCTTTGTCAAAGAAAATAAAGGACGCTATGAATGTGGAGGTTATATCTACTCTGGCGAGGGACAGGAATTAGGGCAATTCTGGGCGAAGTTGAATGTCGGAAATGCTACACTTCAAAAGACTTCCAGTAATACCGGCATTACAGACGGTAACGAAAATTACTCTATTGCTGGTGCAACATACGGTGTCTTTGCTGATAAGGACTGCACAAAACAGCTTGCCACCCTTACGACTGATAAAAACGGAAATACAGATGTTGTAGAGGTAAAAGCAGGCACAATCTATATCAAGGAATTATCCGCACCAGCAGGATATAAGGTAGATAAAACTGTATATTCCTTAAAGGTTGAAGCTGGAAAGACAGCAACATTGAAAGTATCTGATACGCCAAAAGTAACGGACACTTTGATTGAGCTTTTCAAGATTGACATGGAAACACAGAAAAACAATCCGCAAGGGAACGCTTCTCTAGCAGGCGCGGAATTTACATGGAAGTATTATGCTGGCTTCTATAATAAAGACAATCTCCCTGCCGAAGCTACTCGTACATGGGTTACAAAGACAATCGCTGAAACAGACAGCGACGGGACAGCCCACTACATTACAAAATTAGCGGACGCATACAAGGTATCTGGCGACAGCTTCTATATGCAGGACAGCAAAGCGGTTCTTCCACTTGGGACGCTAACCGTAGAAGAAACAAAAGCTCCAAACGGCTACTTGTTAGAGGGTGCATATATGCAGGCTGGCGATAAGTCCGAACAGATAAAAGGCTTATATGTAACACAGATTACCGAGGACGGCGACCTTGCCGTATTATCTGGAAGTAACCAGTTTTCCGTATCAGACAAGGTTATCCGTGGCGGTGTCAAAATTCAGAAACGAGATTTAGAAACGGGCGATACCAAACCACAAGGAAGTGCCACTTTGAAAGATACTGCCTTTGACATCATTTCCTTAAATGATAATGCGGTATTGGTTGAGGGCAAGCTCTACAAGAAAAATGAAGTCGTAAAGACTATTCATACAAACCTTGAGGGTGTCGCTTCCACTTCTGCTGACCTTTTACCTTATGGAAATTTCAGTATCGCTGAAAGTGAAGCTCCAAACGGATATTTGACAGACGGTGCAAAACCGATTGATTTTGCAATCACAGAAAACGGAAAAATCGTGGACTTAATCGACGAAGCCCATTCTATCTATAATCAGATTAAGCGTGGCGATATTGAGGGCGTAAAAATCGGTGCAGGCACACACAAGCGTCTTGCTGATGTTCCCTTTAGGATCACAAGCAAGACGACGGGCGAAAATCATGTGGTGGTAACTGATGATAACGGGCAATTCTCCACTTCTGCTGACTGGGCTTCTCACAAGCACAATACTAACGCAGGCAAGACCAGCGAGGACGGTGTGTGGTTTGGAACTTCTGAACCAGACGACAGCAAAGGTGCATTGCCTTATGATACCTACATCATTGAAGAAATGCGTTGCAACAGTAACAAAGGCTTTGAACTTATCCCACCTTTTGAAATCGTGGTATCAAGAAATAATCTTGTGATTGATTTAGGGACTTTGACTGATGAATACGAAAAAGAAATCTCTATCCATACCACAGCAACCAGCAAGGACGGCGAAAAGACTATCCTTGCAGGAAAAGAGGTTACGATTGTTGATACTGTCAAATTAGACGGACTTACAAAAGGCACAAAATACCAGCTCAAAGGTTGGCAGATGTTAAAGGAAGAAAACGCCGAGCTTATCATTGACGGGAAACGTGTAGAAAACGATTATACCTTTGTCGCTGATGATGAAGAAATGAAAGTGGAAATTTCCTATACATTCAACGCGTCTGCTTTAGGTGGCAAGAACCTTGTTACCTTTGAGGAATTGTATGATTTAAGCAATCCAGACGAACCCGTAAAAGTTGCGGAACACAAGGACATTGAGGACGACGGGCAGACGGTACTTATCACAGAGCGTATCATCAAAATTCATACGACTGCTACCGATAAGGACGGCAACAAAGAGATTAAAGCAGGAAAAGACGTTACAATCATTGATACCGTAACCTTAGAGGGCTTAGAAGTCGGTACACAGTACAAACTTGTGGGCTGGCAGATGTTGAAAGAAGAAAATGCAGAGTTTCTTATCAATGGAAAACGTGTGGAAAGTGATTACACCTTTACTGCTGACAGCGAAAACATGAAAGTGGAAGTTGTCTTTACCTTTGACGCTACTTCCCTTGACGGAAAACAGCTTGTAACTTTTGAGGAATTATACGATTTAAGCAATCCAGACGAGCCGAAGAAAGTTACCGAGCATAAGGATATTGAGGACGAGGGACAGACGATTACTTTTAAGGAAAAGCCAGAAGAACCAGAGAAACCCGAAACACCACCGACACCGGAAAAGCCTAACAGACCTAGCGACAGTCCAAAAACGGGCGACAGTACAAATGTAATGGCATTTATCGTGATGTTGCTTGCGTCTGCTGGTGGACTGGCTGGAACATATCTTTACAAACTCCGTAAAATGAAAAAATCATAAGGCGGTAACGGTATGATGAAAGAAAAATCACGTTCTCCGCCGAAGCGGTCAAACGGCAGATTTTTGCTTATTCTGGCTTGTCTGCCAACAACCTGCAAGAACACGGATAGTCAAGGGTGCGTAAGCATTGACTTTACCCTTTACTATCTGGGGGATTGCTGGTACTTCCCCAACCGCCAGAATAAGAAATCACAATCAAAAAACTTATCAAATATAGAAAGAAACGAGGTAAAACAATATGGAAATGAAATATGTCGTGCCAGATATGGCACAGTCTTTTGGAACTCTTGAATTTGCAGGGGAAAGCGAGCCTATCTTTGAAAGAGATAAAAACAATCGCAAGGTCATAGCCAGACGAAGCTATAACCTTTATTCTGACATACAGAAAGGCGAAAATGTTGTGGTGGAAATTCCTGTGCAGGCTGGCGAAAAGCATTTCAAGTATGAGCAGAAAGTAAAACTTGTCAATCCGAAGTT
>NZ_QUHK01000065.1:0-4483 GCF_003479665.1 Blautia sp. AF14-40 | reverse complement strand
AAACAGATAACTAAAATTACAAACAAATCGTTTAACTTCTGTATTTATTTACAGATGTAATCACTTCAGGAGTGATTACATGAACAAAAATATAAAATATTCTCAAAACTTTTTAACGAGTGAAAAAGTACTCAACCAAATAATAAAACAATTGAATTTAAAAGAAACCGATACCGTTTACGAAATTGGAACAGGTAAAGGGCATTTAACGACGAAACTGGCTAAAATAAGTAAACAGGTAACGTCTATTGAATTAGACAGTCATCTATTCAACTTATCGTCAGAAAAATTAAAACTGAATACTCGTGTCACTTTAATTCACCAAGATATTCTACAGTTTCAATTCCCTAACAAACAGAGGTATAAAATTGTTGGGAATATTCCTTACCATTTAAGCACACAAATTATTAAAAAAGTGGTTTTTGAAAGCCGTGCGTCTGACATCTATCTGATTGTTGAAGAAGGATTCTACAAGCGTACCTTGGATATTCACCGAACACTAGGGTTGCTCTTGCACACTCAAGTCTCGATTCAGCAATTGCTTAAGCTGCCAGCGGAATGCTTTCATCCTAAACCAAAAGTAAACAGTGTCTTAATAAAACTTACACGCCATACCACAGATGTTCCAGATAAATATTGGAAGCTATATACGTACTTTGTTTCAAAATGGGTCAATCGAGAATATCGTCAACTGTTTACTAAAAATCAGTTTCATCAAGCAATGGAACACGCCAAAGTAAACAATTTAAGTACCATTACTTATGAGCAAGTATTGTCTATTTTTAATAGTTATCTATTATTTAACGGGAGGAAATAATTCTATGAGTCGCTTTTTTAAATTTGGAAAGTTACACGTTACTAAAGGGAATGGAGATAAATTATTAGATATACTACTGACAGCTTCCAAGAAGCTAAAGAGGTCCCTAGCGCCTACGGGGAATTTGTATCGATAAGGGGTACAAATTCCCACTAAGCGCTCGGGACCCCTTGTAGGAAAATGTCCTAAGTGTGGCAACAATATTGTATTAAAAAAATCGTTTTATGGTTGTTCAAATTATCCTGAATGTAAGTTTACTTTAGCTGAACATTTTAGAAAGAAAAAACTAACCAAAACGAATGTAAAAGAATTACTGGAGGGAAAAGAAACCCTGGTAAAAGGAATCAAAAACAAAGAGAAAAAGCCCTACAATGCCGTTGTAAAAATTGGGGAAAAGGGATATATTGATTTTATCTCTTTTTCAAAATAAACATAAAAGCCCTTTAAAGAGGGCTTTTATATATTAATCACAAATCACTTATCACAAATCACAAGTGATTAATCACAAATCACTTGTGATTTGTGATTCTTAATGATACAATATTACTATGTTTTAGCTTTAAAGGCTCGTACAGACTATATGTTTTGTGCGGGCTTTTTTCATACCCGAAAAAATTTAAAAAATTTTTCAAAAGAGGTCATTAAATCACACCTAGCTGTCCTTATATGGTGCGGAAAGAGGGATAAACACTTTTCAAATCATAAAGGAAAGGAGGTGAGATTGATGAAACCGTCTGACTTCCAGAAAACAGTTCAATGTCGTTTTGAAAGTTGTTTAAAGAAAGTTGTCCGTAGTGTCGTGAAAGATTATTACAAGGAATTAAACCGTCGTAAGAATAAAGAAATATCTTTCAGCGAATTGCCAGATGTCCTTGTTGATAAAATGGCTGTTTGGGACGACTACGAAACAGATTATACAATCTTTTCAGTATGTGGCATTGATATTCGTGTCCTTGATGATGAATTGGCAGAAGCCTTGAAGAAACTTCCAGAAAGAAAACGCAATACTCTGTTGATGTATTACTTCTTGGAAATGACAGAAAGTGAAATTGCCAACTTGCAGAAAATCACGCAAAGCGGTGTATTTAGAAACCGACATCACGCTTTGGAAACTATGAAAAAAATACTCAAGGAGGAACATTAGAAAATGAAACAGTTATTTAAGAAACCGTCTTATTACTTGATTTCATCAGCTATGGATTGAAACGAAAAAGCGATTGAAAAATTACTGGCATTTTATGACCCTTACATATCAAAGTGCTGTTTGCGTTCACTTTATGATGAATACGGCAATGTTTATATCGTTGTAGATATGGAATTAAAAGGACGTATCAGAGAAGCACTTATCAAAATGATTTTAGGTTTTGATATTGAAGATATGGACTTAGAACCAGAAGAATAAGCAGTTTTTAGCGGAGCATGATTTAATATCCCCCTCTTTCCTGCTCTGCCACCTGCTTTTATATGAAAGCAACACGCTTTCACCACAGCTCTTTGACAACTGAATAAAGCAGACAGATACGTTTGTGAGATAGCGAGCCACGGGGACTGTACGCCACGACCTTTTCAAAAGAAAGCGAGCGACCCACGCAGTGATCCGAGAGCGACTGTTGGAAAAGTCGTTTTGCCACGACCTATCCTCACAGAATAATGATACGTCCGCATGGTGCGGTTCTGCCCACAAGAATGGGAATAGTTGAGATACTAATGGAGCTTTCCAAAGCCGTCTGCCTGCTTGTAAAAAACGACACACAGTAAAGGGGGGTGCATAGATTATGAACAATACTGATGTGCCTATTTGGGAAAAATATACGCTGACGGTTGAAGAAGCGTCCAAATACTTCCGCATTGGCGAAAAGAAATTGCGTAAATTAGCCGAAGAAAATCTTGACGCTGGCTGGGTTATCGTGAACGGCAACCGTATTCAGATTAAGCGAAAACAATTTGAAAAAATCATAGATACATTGGACGAAATCTAATGTCATTGAGCCGTAGATATGGTATAATAAATATAGCGTATCACGGCTCGTTCCATGACGGAAAGGAGCTTTACACTATGTCTAATGTAAAACGAAAAGACAGTAAAAATCGCAATTTGCGTAATGGAGAGAGCCAGCGAAAAGACGGAAGATACGTTTATAAATATACCGATATATACGGAAAGCCACAATTTATCTATTCTTGGAAACTTGTACCGACAGACAAGACACCTGCTGGAAAGCGTGATGATATATCGTTGAGGGAAAAAGAAACACAGATTAAAAAAGACCTTAACGACGGTATCGATACAGCAGGCGGTAAAATGACAGTCTGCCAGCTCTACGACAAGAAGAACAGCCAAAGAAAGAACATCAAGAGGGCTACTGAAAAAGGACGACAGTATCTTATGAACGCTCTGAAAAATGACCCATTGGGTATGAGGGCGATTGATACTGTTAAGCAGTCGGACGCTAAAGAATGGGCTATCAGAATGAGCGAAAAAGGATACGCCTATAAAACGATTGATAACTACAAGCGTTCCTTGAAAGCGTCATTTTACATGGCGATACAAGACGACTGTATCAGAAAGAACCCGTTTGAATTTAAGCTAAGTGATGTTCTGGAAGATGATACGGAGCAGAAAGTTATCCTTACACCAGAGCAGGAAGAACGCCTGCTTGCCTTTATGGAAAAGGATAAGATTTACAGCAAGTATTATGATGAGGTTGTGCTTCTGCTGGAAACGGGACTTCGTATTTCTGAATTTTGCGGACTAACGACGCATATTGATATGCAGAACAGAATACTCAATATAGACCACCAGTTATTGAAAGACAGCGAAATCGGCTACTATATTGAAACGCCAAAGACCAAAAACGGAAAACGAGAACTTCCATTGACAGAACGGGCTTATCAAGCAATCCAAAGAATACTAAAGAACAGAGGAAAGGCACAACCGTTGATTGTAGGTGGTTATAGCAATTTCCTATTCTTGAACCGTGAGGGCTTACCTAAAGTTGCAGGAAACTATGAGGGCATGGTGCGAGGACTAATTAAGAAGTATAACAAGTATCACACGGACAAGTTACCGAACATCACACCACATTCATTCCGACATACTTACTGTACGAATATGGCAAACAGAGGAATGAACCCAAACACCCTGCAATATCTTATGGGACACGCTAACATAACCATGACACTTGGCTATTATGCACACGGTACATTTCAATCTGCAAAAGCAGAACTGGAAAGACTGGCTTGTTAATATCGGAGCTTATATTTACTACTCATTTACTACTTTTGGTTGCATTTTCATGCTGGTAAATGCCAGCTTATGCAAGGTATCTTCCAAAAAGAAAATACCGATAAAGCCCTAAAATACGGGATATATCGGCATTTACCAACTTATGAAAAGATAATCAGAAATTTAGTAAGTTTTTGTTTTAAAAAATCAACTACTTGTTTCAACCCATCGACGTCATCCTTTAACCAACCCATATCAACTTTGATTCCATAATGTGTTCCACTAAACATAATCTTTACCTCCTGTATTCATTGATGTTCTTTTGATGATTAAAGTATACCACCAAATTAGTGGTTTTGAAAAATTATAAAGAGGATTCCTGGAAGAGAGCATATCAACTTTGATATGCTCCCTTCTAGGTAGACAAGTGAAATAATAAA
>NZ_QUHK01000064.1:0-4608 GCF_003479665.1 Blautia sp. AF14-40 | reverse complement strand
TCAAGGGCATTGGAAGTGCCGCCAAACACGCACTGACGGGGGCGGTCTGCCGGGTGGGTTTCATAGGGTATCTTGTAAACCTCTTTCTGCCGGCTTAAAAATGACTTGATTTCCTCAATGCTCTTGGCGTTGGCGGTTGCCATCATTTCCGACATTTCGATCATCCAGTGACCTTGCAGCTTGCGGTACACATTGTCATCGTCCAGCTTCCGCAAATCATCGGAGAACCACTCGTCCCGGACTGCCAGCAGACGGAAGAAGGTGGACTTGCCAGCCCCCTGACCGCCGACCAGACAGAGCATGATTTCAAACTTGCACCCCGGCTGAAAGGCTCGTGAGATTGCACCCATCAGGAACAGCTTCAACGCTTCATAGGTGTAATCGTCTGCGTCAGCCCCCAGAAAGTGCCGCAGGCAGAAACGGATTCGCTCTGTCCCGTCCCACACAAGGGTATTGAGATAGTCCCGGATGGGATGGTACTTGTTTTCATTCGCCACAATCCCGATGGCGTTATCAATCTTTTTCTCATTGGTAAGCCCGTAGGTTTCTTCCAGATAGAGAAGCAGATACTTCATGTCCGTATCATTCAGGGCGGTGCTTTCCCTTTGAAAGCCGATGGGCTTTATGATGTCCTTGCGGTCAGTCAGGATGTTGTAGGCGATAGCCCCGGAAAGCAGCGGGTCACGCTGGAATACGGTCAGACAGTTCCGTATGCTCTGACGGACACCGCCTTTCTCGGTAGTTTCCAGCCCCGCCTTGATTTCCTCAACGCTCTGTGGCGGCTGCATGGCGTTCATGGTGTTTTTTAGTTCTTGCTGCGTCTGCGGCTGCAAACTCTGCCATTCGTTGTTCAAGCTGTATCACATCCTTTCCGTAGTCCGTAATCAAAGCCGCTTTTTCCTCTGTCTCCCCGAACAGCAGCACATCCAGCAGATATTCCACTTGGGCTTGCTTCTGTAAGGCTTCCACAAACCGGGGATGAAAGGCTTCCTCCGGGGAGTGCGGGACATAATTCTTTCTCCATGCCCTAAGCAGGTGGAGATAATCGGCAAGGATACGGGAGCAGCGGTTCTTTGCTTCCTGAAACTGTTCCTCCGGGGATTTCTGCCGGGGCTTGGGCTTTTTTACCTTTCCCGGCGGTTTCCAGTCCTCATAGGAAATTCCAAAGTCCTGTGCCAGTTGTACGGCGGCTTCTTTCTTTCCCAGCCCATACAGGGCGGCGGTAAAATCAATCACATCCCCATCCGTACCGCAGCCGAAGCAGTGGTAACGCCGATCCAGCTTCATGCTTGGGGTTTTATCGTTATGGAACGGGCAACGAGCCATCCCGTTCCGGCCTGCATGGATTCCATAATGCTCCGCAGCCTGTCTTGTTGTGACGGACTGCTTCACAGCTTCAAATACATTCAAATCTATCTCTCCTTGAAAATAAGAAAAGCACCTGACAGTTTCTGATTGAAAATGGCAAGTGCCTGTTAAAGTTCCATATCCTGTTGTCTGTGTTTCGCCTGTGCCGGGGCGGTTCTTTGTGCTTTTTTCTCGTCTGCCTTATCCTGCAAGACTTCCTTGATGGGCTGCTTCTTGGGCGGCTCTTTGCTTTCCTCTGTGCCGGGTGTGGCTTTCCGTACCCAGTAGCGGATGTCCCGCAGCTTCTTCAAATCCTCCTGTACCTCGGTCAGCGGTACTTTCAGTTCTGCGATTTCGCTGAGAAGCGTTTCCTGCTCCTCTTGCAGCTCCTTTTGGGTACTGTCCTTATCGTCCGGGTGCTTGGCAAGGTAGGCGGCGGCTTTCTCATACCGGGCAACCTCCGGGTGTTCCTGTTTGAATTTCTCCTTTGTTTTCTTAAAAAATATCTTCTGGTACTTCTCATAGACAGGCTTAGATTCCTTGCAGGCTGTCCGGCTGGCAAGAATCCCGTCAATCACTTTGCTGCGGGCTTCCTTTGGCTTCATCTGATTGCGGTAATCGGCGGCTGATTTCCCGGAAGATTCCAGAAATGCTTCTAAGTCCTCCACAGTGGAAAGCCCCTTTTGCCGGAGATAGGACAAGGCTTCGCTGACTGCCTTTAAGTCCTGTGAAGTCCCCCGGTTCTGTCCAGCCCTTGTCCAGTCCCTCCGTTCTTCCTTTCGTATCTCCATGTACTTCATCAGCAGATTGGGAAGAAGTGTCGCTTCCTCCGCCGCTTTTTGTGCAAGCAGCTCTTTCCGTTTTTCTCCCAGCTCGGTAATCCAGCCTTTGAGGTTTTGGATAAGCTGCCGGATGGACTTCATCAGACTGTTGGCGGCTCTGATTTCCCGGTTCAGGTTTCCGATGTTCGTCTGGATACCACGCTTTTCCATCTGCCGGACAGCAGCCCCCTCATGGACAGTGGGGACAATATCAAGCCCCTGTCTGGCATAGGAACGCAAGTCCACACGCTCCGGACGGTCATTGGCTTCCAGATAGCGGTTCTGGATGACCTCCCATTCATGCCGCCAGATTTCACAATACTTCTGGTCGTTCCAGTCCACCGTATCCTCCTTGTGGCTTTTCCACCTGCCGGATGGCAGCTTTATCCGTTCCCCATTCTCATCAAGGTCATAAACCTTGCGGCTCTTGGGAAGCCATTTCCCATGCTCGTCCATTGCCCGCATAGTCAGCAGGACATGGGCGTGGGGATTGTGTCCCGGCGGGTGGGGGTCATGGATGGCAAAGTCAACAATCATCCCTTTGGAAACAAACTGCTGTTCACAAAACTCCCGGACAAGGACAGCATATTGGTCGGGCGGTATCTCTCTGGGGATGGTAAGCACCCACCACCTTGCAAGCTGGGAATTCCATTGTTTTTCCACCGCTTCGGCGGCGTTCCATAAGGTATTGCGGTCTGCATACGACCGTGGGGCGTTTGCCGGGAGCAGGATTTCATTGTGGACGATACCACACTTTTCCGGGTAGTGCTTCACTTGCTGGTCGTATTCACAGAACAGCTTTTCGCCACTCTGGTAAGCAGCGGCGGCAACCGCAGACTGTCGCTGGCTGCGCTGAACAATCGTGATTTCGTTGTGTGGGCAGGGCATTTCGTGTCCCTCCTTTCGGTAATTGGTGGATGGGGTGGCGTTTTACCACCTCATTTTGGCAGAAAAAAAGCAGGAGACCTTTTTCAGATTTCCTGCTCGGTGTGCCGCTGTGTGGGCGGTGGGTATTAAGTTGTAAAAGTTCGGGGCAAGTTGACCCGCTATTTTGCTCACAAACTGGATTTGCCAGCGTCAGCAAAACAACTTATTAATCAAATATGGTTTTCCAATTATCGCCTGCACGATACGCTTCAAAGCACATTTTAATTTGTTCTTCGTTATTTTTTTCAGTAGCAAGATTAGGAATATCACTTTGAGAAAAATAATCGAATCCTGTAGTTTCAATATTTTCCACAAACTCCCCACCAACAAGAGAACAAAGTACAAATATTTTACATACCCCATATGCATATATTGGTAAGTTGTGTTTTGCTCTGTCTTGAACAGCTATAATACTTTTTGCGATAACATCTAATCCAGATTCCTCTTTTACTTCCTTAATTGTATTTTCAGCAACAGATATGTTCACATCACACCACCCGCCAGGGAGAGACCACTTCCCATTATTTTCACGAACAAGAAGAATTCTCTCATCCTTAAAAATAGCTGCACGAGTGTCCAGTTTTGGAGTTTGATACCCTGTTTCATTGCAAAAAAGGTTTTTTACTGTTTCTGTGGGAAGCTCTGACATATGGGATAAGATTTCAGCTGATATTTCACGAACACGCTCATATCGTTCTCTATCATAAATATCTTTACCATAAGTCAATCCCGCTTGTGCAAGGCTCTGTAATTCTATTGCCCATTGTAGCCATTTCTCATTCCTGTTCATTATATCTTTGTCACCTCCGAATTTGAAATCTCCGTATTATCCAACTTGCTTATTTCTTATCTATACTTTCAATAAGATTGTTTTCTACGCAATAATAATAGATTCCATCTTCTTCTGCGGATTTACAAATTGCGTTTGCTTTTGCTTTCACATTATCCTTCGCATTTCCCATCGCAACACCTGTCCCAACGGCTTCTAACATTTCAATATCGTTTTCTCCGTCCCCGAACGCAAGCGCCTCTTTTTTTGCTAATCCATAGTAATTCAGAATTACATTGACTGCATTTCCTTTTCCACCATTTAAAGGAATAATATCAACAGCTTTGTCCCACCAGGCAGTTATTTGAGAATTTCTACAACCTTTTAAAATTGTATCATATTCACCACAAGTACCTGAACACATGACTTGATATATCTCACCCTTACTTATTTCATCAAATTTATCTGATATAATTAATTCTACATTCCCGAATAAAAAATACTGTTCCAAATCAGGATCTGTGCCATTTGCTACAATTATATTTTCATTGCTAATTGCAATGGCTCTGTTCATTTTTTTTAAATTCTGGATTAGCATATTCTTATCTGTGTTATTTAATGGATTTTTGTAAATAACATCTTCATCACGCACAATATATGACCCATTAAAAGTTGATAATATATCAAAATCTACTCCATCAAAATGTGGAATTTCTGGATAACTTCTTCCGGTTGCCATACATA
>NZ_QUHK01000063.1:2485-4993 GCF_003479665.1 Blautia sp. AF14-40 | reverse complement strand
GGATAAGTTTGTGCAAAATTCGATATTTGCTCATTTATAGAAACATACTCAAATCTTGAAATTATACTTGTTAATGATGGTTCTACTGATACTTCATTATTAATATGTAATGAATTCTGTGAATTGGATACTAGAATCAGGTGTATCAATCAAAAGAATGCGGGTGTAAGCGTTGCTAGAAACAATGGGAAAAAGAATGCAACTGGAAAATATATTATTTTTGTAGATTCTGATGATACACTTCAATCCGATATGATTCAATGCTTATATGAGGATATATTAAAATCGGATTCCGAAATAAGTGTTTGCGGTATAAATGAATACAGTGAAAACAATACTCATATCGTAAATAAGATTTGGAGTGGTCAAATTGAATATCTCGATAAAGAAATGGCTTTAGAAAGTTTATTATTAGGTGGAAAAATTAAATCCGGAGCATGGAATAAATTATTTTTGTATGATTTGATTCGAGATTTAGATTTTACTGTTGGAAAACGCATGAATGAAGATAAGTATTTTTGTTTTCATGCCATTATGAGATCTAAGAGTATAGTATATCGAAATAACGGATTATATAATTATATTTATCATGATGAGTCAGTGGCGCATTCTAGATTTGATGATAGATGGTTTGACGCTGTTTTTTTTGCGGATAAAATGCATAAAGAGTGCTATGTACAAAGTGAAAAATTAGAAAAAATAGCTCGCAGTAATTATATTACTACTATGTTTTATGTCCTTATGCTAATGCATAAAAGTGAATTGAGAAAATTATATGAAGATGAATGGAAAAAATATATATTAACAATAAAGGCATTGCCGATTTATGACATCAGAGAATATATTTCATATAAAAGAAGAATAGCAATATACTTAATGAAGATATCGACTAAATTATTTGAAGGATTTATTGATGTTTTCATGTGAATTGTAAAAGAGTGAACGAGGATGATACATTGGTTAATAGGAAGTCTGGGTGATGGAAGTTGAAATCTCCGGAGAAGGTGTTTGATTTTAGTGTACATAGGATGGTTTAATACCATGCTGAGACATGTATGAGTAAGATTGAAAAAAATTGATAAATATTATGAGGAGAATAACCGTACATGAAGATTAGTATAATTACTGTTTTAAATACGATTAATTATGGTTCTGTACTACAAACTTACGCTACTCAAAAGTATCTAAGTGACATGGGTTTTGATACGGAGTTTGTTGATTTTTCAAGAAAGGATCAAAAATATGGGCAAATTGTAAAGAAAACAATCTTTTCTAAAAGAAATAATTTGAAGCAAATGATAAAAAAGCCAATCAAAGATGCTCTTGATATTATTTCTTTGGGGAAATCTTATAGAGTATTTCGTGGATTTTTAAATAGAAATATTAAAATGTCAAAGATATCATATGGCTCTTTTGAAGAGCTGGTAGTAAATCCACCGCTTGCTGATATTTACTGTACAGGTAGTGATCAGATGTGGAATTCATTTTGGAATAATGGAATTGAGAAGAGCTTTTTTTTGGATTATGCGCAAGAAAAACCAAGGATTGCTTTTTGTACTAGCATCGGTATGACAGAATTTCCTATTAAAGATAAGGAAATATTATTAAGATTGATAAAGAAGTATTCGTTTATTTCAGTGAGAGAAAAATCAGCAGAATTACTTTTAAAAAAATATGGTATTAGTGCATACACCGCTATGGACCCTACACTATTAATTGAAGGCTGTTTTTGGAAAAAAATGGCTACGAAAAGAAGTGTTGCTAGACCATATTTGTTGGTATATCAGTTGCATTATGATAAACATCAGGGTGTAGTGTTTAATGAGGCGGTGAGAAAAATAGCTGAAAGTTTTGGCTTAGATATTATTAGAATCACTTATTCAATCTCGGACATTCAACTGGGGAAGAAAATTGTTTTGCCGAAGGTTGAGGAATTTATTTCTCTGTTTGCAAATGCTGATTACGTTATTACGGATTCATTTCATGGAACAGCTTTTTCGGTAAATCTTAATAGACCGTTTTCAGTAATTTATCCAGAGCAATTTTCAACTAGAATAGAATGTTTGCTTCAATTGATTGGTATGGAAGAACGAAAATTATCTAATATAAATCAAATTATAGGACTGGAAAGGGATATTTCATTTGATAAAGTGAATGAGATTTTGAAGAATAAAAGAGAAGAATGCAAGCATATTTTCCAAGAAAGGTTAAAAACAGTATGTTTAGAAAAGGAATAAGTTGTAAAGAATTTATAACTGTAATTACAACATTTATTATAGCTCTATGGATGGTAGGCGGTTCTTTGTTTTTTCTTGTTCCGACATTTGTTCAATTGCTTTTTTTGATTATTTTATTTGTTAGTTTATTTTTGACGAATGGAATTGGTGGTTTTAGGTATATAAAAAAAATATCAGCACTCGCAATCTTACTCATTACAGTGTTTTGGATTGGAAATTCTACAAATAATGATTCAGGCATATTAAAATATAATTTGATTTATGTATTAGT
>NZ_QUHK01000063.1:0-2475 GCF_003479665.1 Blautia sp. AF14-40 | reverse complement strand
TGATTCAGGCATATTAAAATATAATTTGATTTATGTATTAGTAATATTATTTACTATATCGGCTGAAAAATACAACGATTGGTTTGAAAAACTTTTCAAAATTGCTAAAATTGGATATTTGTTTTACGCGATATGTACAATTACTATGTCTTTGTCGAGTAATATGATAGATGTTGTGTGTAATATATTTCCTGCAAATGCTGCTACATTAAGATATCAATATAGTATGCACGCATTTCCTGGTATGACAAATCACTATTCGACAAATGCAATGTTATTGGCTATTGGTGCAATTATATTTATTGCGGAATTCATTAATAGACATAATAAAAACAGTTTGGTAATGAGTATTATATTTATTATATCAATTTTGCTGACAGGGAAAAGAGCACACATTATATTTTTACTAGCAACAATAGTTATGGCATATTACATTTACTTATCTAATAGACAAAGAAGTAGAATTATTAAGATGCTTGCATTATTGGTTGGAATGATTGTTGTTGGATATTTAATCTTTTTATACGTTCCAGCATTGGCAGTTTTTATTCAGAGATTTGGTGATGCCGCAGAATCAGGAGATGTTACGTTAGGAAGAACGACTTTTTGGACACTTGCAATCGAAGAATTCAAAAAGCATCCCATCTTTGGTATTGGATGGGGTGAATTTCAAAAAATCAATCCGCGAGGATGGCATGCACACAATATATATGTTCAAATTTTGTGTGAAACAGGAATTGTCGGTTTTAGTCTTTGTTTGATATGGTTTCTTTATTTTTTGGTAACAACAACATCTATATTTTTGAAAGAAAGAAAAAGAATAATTGTAGTATCTGAAAAAAATGAAAAATGGATAATTACATCATTTTGTATTCAAGCATTCTTTTTATTATATGGTATAACTGGTAATCCGATATATGATAAGGAGATGTTTATACCATACTTTGTAGCATGTGCTGCTACCTTAACAGTAAAACAAAAGTTAGTAAAGCAAGAACAAGGAGAATACTATTAGATGAAAATTACAATTGTAACCCCTTATGATTCTGCTAATTACGGAGCTTACCTTCAGGCATTAGCGAACAAGATTTTTTTAGAGGAGCTAGGTCATAGCGTATTTTTTTATAAGTGGAGAAGCCCAAAGAAAAGAAAACAACTTTTTTTTGGAAAAAAGGACTCTATTAAAAATTTGATTAAATATGTTATGAAATATAAATATAATGCACATAAGTATCATGTTTTTTCTGATGCACTGGACATTTTCCATGAAATTGACGAGAATGAATTGTCAGCAATGGAGCTCGCTATTTTAGGAAGTGATGAAATTTGGAATATTAATGTGAATACATTTCAAAATCCTGTATTTTATGGAGAAATCAATGTTCCGAAGATTTGTGCATATGCGCCAAGTGCAGGCAATGGAGCTGAACTAGAAAGGTACAATTCTGTTTGTTGTTCATTGGCACAAGTTGAAATTATAGGAGTAAGAGATCAGAGTACGGTTGAATTAGTAGAGAAGCTTTTGAATAAAAAGACTAAACTAGTTGTAGATCCTACCTTGCTAATTCCATTTTCATATTATCCAGTTCCAAATAAAAGAATCATTTCTGAAAAATATATGCTTATTTATTCATATGATATCTCTAAGGAACATATTGAATGGATTAAAAGATATGCGCATGAAAAAAAGCTTAAAACTGTTGCAGTATGTATGCAACATGGTTGGTGTGATAAAAATATATGTGTTAGTCCGTTAGAATTTTTAAGTTTGATTCGTGATGCAGAATGTGTTTATACGACGACATTTCATGGTAGTATTTTTACATTTTTACAACATAAAAGGTGTTATGTCGATATCAAATCAACAAAAGTTAAAGACTTATTAGCATGGACCGGTATGACAAATCAGGTTAATAGAGTAAATTGTACATATGAGAGATTTATTAAAATATTAGATATACAACCAAATTACAATCTTTTTGAGGAAAATCTGTTGATTAGAAGAAAACAGTCAAGCAGTATGTATCAAGAAATTTTGACAAAGATTGAAAAAATGCAAGAAAGTGGTAAAAGAAATGATCTATATATGTCCTAAAGAAAAATGTTCAGGTTGTGGTTTATGTGCAGATATCTGTCCTCAAAAAGCAATAACAATGAAAGAGAAAAAGCTAACTGGGCATTTTGTACCAGAAGTAGATAGTAGAAAATGTATTAATTGTTCTTTGTGTCATGAAAAATGTCCATCTAATTCAGTGCCACATTTATACAAAACAAAAAATACTTATGTAGCATGGAAGAAAGACGTAGAGTCTACTAAAACAAGTAGCTCTGGTGGTATAGCAGCAGAACTTTACAGTTGTGCAATCAAACAAGGATATTATGTGACAGGAGTTATACTTGATGAAGATTTTAGCGCAAAAATGATTTTATCAAAGTAAGCGATGAATAATCACCCGGTTTTTCATCTCCTCAAAT
>NZ_QUHK01000062.1:0-5032 GCF_003479665.1 Blautia sp. AF14-40 | reverse complement strand
TTTCTTTTGTGCAATATTTTGGATTTGCTCATTTATAGTATGTTTGTTTTAAAACAGATAATATACAATCTTTTAAATATTTTTCAGCATTAAAAATTGGAATAACTACACTAATTAAATCCACTTCTTACCTCCACTTACTTTCATGTGCTACAACAATATCTTCTTTTAAGATAGATATATCCTCTCTAGCCGTATTGCTGTATCATCAATATTGAACCCCGCATTCGTAATTTCCATACGTGTATTCTTTCGTTTATATCCGTTATACCTTTCAATTACTTCGTACCACTTGGATGTTTTCTCATCTAAACCTATATATTCTACAGCATCTGTTATTTTTAACTCTTGCGTTATAGTATTAGACACGATCAAAGGCAATCCATTTGCCTGTGCTTCAACTCCTGCAACTGGTAATCCCTCATATAGAGAAGGCATTACAAAAACGTCTAACATATTCCAAAGCCGATTTACTTCATTTGATAGACCATGAAAAATAACAACTTCCTCTATTCCTAATCGCTTTACTTTTTCTTTTATTTGATTTTCTGTTTCTCCAATGCCAACCAAAAACAATCTCGCACTATTATCATGCTTATAGACTTCATAAAAGATATCAATCAGAAATTCATGATTTTTCTGTACATTAAACCTTCCCACATGGCCCAAAACAAAATTATTCTCTAACCCATATTTTTTTCGTAATTCAGTGCGAACTTCGGGCTTAAAACTGTGTTTATCATAATCTACGCCATTCTTGATAACGGTATAATTTTCCGCGTCAACGATTTTCTTCGGAAACATGAACCTTGCTGCTGCATCTGAGCATGCTAAATAATCTGTAATCACAAAAGGCATAAACCACTTGAATACTTCTGATAATTTTACGAGTTTCTGGCCAGGATAATAGCTACTATTATGAGAGTGATAAATTATTTTTTTTGCACCTCCGATTTTTGCAGCAAATGCAACCAATACTTCATATGGTGTGGACGAATTTATATGTATTATTTTAATCTGCTCAGAATGAACTAATTTAATAATACCGAAAAATTTCTTCAAGCCTCTAACAATCGGATTTTTAACAGTTTGTAAATCCACTCGATAAATGGTACTATGTGCTTCTTTTGCCCTTTTAGAGGCCTGATCAAAAGTATCTTCAAATGTTAAATAATCAAACTGCACCTTTTCGGAATCAATTTTTTCGGACAATGTGAGAACGAGTTCTGTTATACCGCCCATGCGAATAGGAGCCATATGCAATACTCGAATTGGATTATTGCCATTAATCTGCTGTTTCATTCTCACCACTCCTTTCCATAAATTCTCTTTGATACTTCTCTATGCTTTTCTTTTTATTATATAAAATTACCGCTTTTCCTATTGGGCCAGTATAACGAAGAGATCTTTTAACAATATCTCCAATAATCATTTTTAATGTAATCGGTGCATATTTATTTGTTAATTGTTCGTATGTCATTAACTCTCTATCGTGAAAAAATGCTTCTCGATTTTCACTTTTCTTTGCCGATGCAATGAGCATGGAGCCCTCTGTTAAAATCAGCTCTTCACTATCAACTGATTTTATTCTCATCTTATCTATTACATCAGGTTGCTCTAATAGTTTTTTACCTTTATCACTATGACATAAGATACTAGTTGTTCCTATATCATCATCCATATCTTTATTATAAGAACCTACCAATGCGCAATCAAATATGGTTATATCGCTTACACGATGTTTTGTTTTAAAAGCACATTCATAACACGATGGTCGCAATGTAATTCCCTTAAACATAAGCCTTGTAAAAGTTTTTATATCATTTCTACAATCAATTGTCTTTCCATTGGCAAAATAGACTTTAATATTGGTTGCTGAATACCCATATGTTTTATCTCTAAAGACAAAATTGGAAATTTTACCTTTATACTTATGCTCTAAAAACTGAATAAAATCTTTGAACACTCCTGGTGAAGGAACTCCATGGCAAGCTAAGTCTATTAAATATAAATTTTCTTTATTTCTTTTAATATAAGATTCAAGGCCAGCTACCTGACAGGGCATACCTATAAAAAGTACTTTTTTATCTGCATCTAACTGTTCTTTTATACTTTTAAAGCAATCTCCCAGTTCGCTCTGAACATACTTTGAACCTTGAAATTTCCCCAGATCACTTATATCTGTCGCCATTGTATGTCTGCAAACTCTATCATCCGAAAACTCGCAGCCAAACACGACTCCACCGCATGAAATAACATATTCTGCAATTGCATTTACAGCCGCCCCTGATGTACTTTTCAATCTAATGGAGTCATTCTTATTCTGTACAATATAACCAGATGTGGTTTCTTCTCCTATTTTTCTTTTATTTAATATAGGACATACACTATTACATAACCCACATTCTACGCACCTATTTTTATCTACCCGGGGATATTTAAACCCTTCTTCATCAAGCTTCATTTCAATTGCACTCTGCGGGCAAACAGCATAGCAGGCTGTACATCCGCTACAATTCACCTTATCATTGATTTCAATCATTCTTCCCAAGCGCCTCTCTAATATAAGCAACCGATATGGCTTTTTCTTTTTCCAATCTTTCATCGACTCTGTCATAATCTATAGGCTTTTTCATTTGCTCCAACACATCACCAGTATATCTTCTAGATGACAGTCCAGTTATGTCACAAAGATTAGCTATTCTTGAATTACGTGACATCATTAAAGGATCACTATAACGGTCAAATGCTAAAAATTGCTTATGATGCAATATTGAAAAAACAGTACAATGGAACGAGTCGGTACATATATATTTTGCATAGCGAATTAAATTCACAAACTGCTCTGAATCTATATCATACAAGTGTTCCGCATTAAATTGCAGATCGTACGGAACAAATTCATCTATATGCGGCATATCATAAAGAGGAATACCTGTTTTCTTAGATAGTTCTTCCGCAACCTTTCGATGTTCGGAATTTGCTCCTAAAAAATAACAAAAGATATAATCATTTTCTAATACAGGTTTTACAGGAATTGCTTGTGCCCATTCTTCTTTATTCAGTAATAAAGTTGGATCTAGAACGACTACGGCTTTTCTTCCTGTTAATCGCTCAATGAGTTCCGCACCGCTTTTCTCGCGAACTCCAAGCATCTCTATTCTATTTAAATATTCGATTGTTCTTCTTTTCTGATAAAAAGGCACCTCTGTAACACCAAAGCTAGTTGAATATGAAACACGTTTTACTTTTTCATCAGCAAACATCAAATTGAAAAAATTTGTTGGCAATCCAGCTGGAATCCACAGCTGATCGCCACCGGCAACTACAACATCATAGTTTTTACTTCCTGCCCTAAGTACTTCAAAACCAATATATGGAGCTGATACTTTATCTTTCAAAAAATTCTCCAGAAATCTATCAAATGCTCTTTGACGAATCGCATCTTTCATCTTAATATCAGGATGTTTCTTTAATTGAATCTTTTTTTCAATCAGGCGAAATTTTTCCTTCATAAGATACTTATTCAACAATCTGGGTAACCACTTGATTTTTTGAATCGTATTAAGTTTTTTTCTATAGCACAAAAACTCACAGTCATAGCCCAATTCCACAAATTTCACATATGTTGCATAAGCTTGCAACATGCTGCCATAATTATGATTGTCATAACATGTACAAATACCAATTTTCATATACTTTTCTTCCTTATATATCCATTAACAAAACTTGCTCATAAGCTTGTTCAATTCGATTTAAGTGTGCTTCTAACGAATATCCCTCTTTTACGATTTTCCAAGAAGCCTCCCCGAATGATTTTCTTTCTTTTTCATCTAGAAGTATCTTCGTAATTCCTTTCCCAAATCGATTAACATCACCCGGATCACAACAGTAACCATTCTCTCCATCATGCACAATCTTGGGAATCCCACCCACATTTGTACTTACAACTGGAAGACCATACCCCATTGCATCTAGCACTGACATCGGCATTCCCTCGTTATAAGATGGTAAAAAGAATACATCTGCTTTCCTAAGCAGTTTATCCTTCATATCACCTCTAACCCATCCAGGGAATTCCACATTATCGGATACACCCTTTTCATCAATCAACTTCTTGATTGCATTCTCATCGAATTCGTTTCCAGCTCCAGCTAAGACAAACTTCACATCCGGTATACTTTTTTTCACCTGCGCTATAACCGCTGGAATATCATAACAGCCTTTCCGTTTTCCTAATTCGCCAAGAAACAAAACTGTATTATTACACTCCCTATGCATCCTTCCTTCTAAAGCATCTTCATGAAGAACACTATAGTTTTCAATTATTTCAATTCTGTCTTCTGGAACAATCTGGCTTAGTCTTTCTTTCCATTCCTCAGAAAGAGCAATTAACACGTTACATTTACTATATACTTTTTTAATCTTGGCCTTTTTTTCTTCTGATGCATTTACATAGAATTCGTCAAAGTCGGCACCATGTATGTGATTAATAATCGGAATTTTCCGCCAAGATGCCATATAAATAAATGGCATCTTTCTATAAAATGAAGGTCCGAAAGAAGAATGAATGTGAACCACATCCGGCTTATGAAATAACAGCACATATGCAAAATGAAAATAGCCGCAAATCCCTTTCAAAAGCTTATCTAATTTGCTTCCATCTTTATACGATTCCACATATGTGATATCATAATCCTTTTCTAACTGTGACCCTCTATATCCGTTAACTACTGCAGCAATTCCGCCCTTAACCATTGGATTCGGAACCACCATGCAAATCCGTTTTTTCATTACTTCCCCCTCATCATCGCATTCCAAATAAATTTCGTATTAGTACTCCAGTACCGCTTAAACAACCTCTTAGGATCCTGCACCAACCGATACACCCATTCCAGATTATATTTCTGCATCCACATCGGCGCACGCTTAATATTTTCTGCATAATAGTCAAACCCTGCTCCGACGCCAAGCATCAGTCCATCAATTTTCCGAGAGTATGAAACTTTTTCTGTAAAATAATGTTTATAAG
>NZ_QUHK01000061.1:543-5059 GCF_003479665.1 Blautia sp. AF14-40 | reverse complement strand
GCAACGGGCTGTCATTTTCAGAATGGAAGCTCCATCTGTTCTGTGACCTCCACAAAGCCATCCATTGCTTTTTCAGACGGGTTGCATAAGTCCGTTGCCGGGTTTTCACGCTCCCAGCCCTTTTGTCTGCCGTATTCGGAAAACATTCTTGGATTCGGGAAGTACCGCCAGCGGTCAATGCATTGGTTCATAATCTCGTTGATTTCCCGTATTTCCCATTGCTTCGGCTCGTCAAAGGCATGGTTCAAAGCTTCCTTGTAGAGCTGCTTGGAGCAGACCATGCTCCCGGTGTACCTATCAAGATACGCCTGTATCATTCCGGCTTTGGTGTCCTCCGGCATAAAATCCCGCTGGTGTTCTTTGAGATACCGCTGTATGGCTGGGCTGAATGATAGCTTGAACATGCCGCTTCGGTAAATCTCCATTGCTTCCGCCCACATCTGGCTGATATAGGCTCTGGAAGCGGCTTCGTCCTCCAAAATGTGAACCTCGGCTTGCTCCGGGTACACCATGACCGGGATAAATCGGCGGTTGCCGGAACGGTCAAGGGGGAGAAAGTCAAGGGCGTTGGAAGTGCCGCCGAACACGCATTGACGGGGGCGGTCTGCCGGGTGAGTTTCATAGGGAATTTTGTAAACCTCTTTCTGGCGGCTTAGAAAGGACTTGATTTCCTCAATGCTCTTGGCATTGGCGGTTGCCATCATTTCCGACATTTCAATTATCCAGTGACCTTGCAGCTTGCGGTACACGTTATCATCGTCCAGCTTCCGCAAATCATCGGAAAACCACTCGTCCCGGACTGCCAGCAGCCGGAAGAAGGTGGATTTGCCAGCCCCCTGACCGCCTACCAGACACAGCATGATTTCAAACTTGCTTCCGGGCTTAAATGCCCTTGTAATCGCCCCCAGCATGAACAGCTTCAAGGCTTCATAGGTGTAATCGTCCACATCAGCTCCCAGAAAGTGCCGCAGACAGAAGCGGATGCGCTCAGTCCCGTCCCATGCAAGGCTGTTCAGAAAATCCCGGATGGGGTGGTACTTATTCTCATTCGCCACAATCCCGATGGCGGTTTCAATCTTTTTCTCACTGGTAAGCCCGTAGGTTTCCTCCAGATAGAGAAGCAGATACTTCATGTCCGTATCGGTCAGGGCTGTGCTTTCTCTGTGAAAACCGATGGGCTTTATGATGTCCTTGCGGTCGGTCAGGATGTTGTAGGCGATTGCCCCGGCAAGCACAGGGTCACGCTGGAATACGGTCAGGCAGTTCCGTATGCTCTGGCGGACGCCGCCTTTCTCGGTGGTTTCCAGAGTTGCCTTTACTTCCTCAACGCTCTGGGGCGGCTGCATGGCGTTCATGGTGTTTTTTAGTTCCTGCTGCGTCTGTGGCGGCAAGCTCTGCCATTCGCTGTTCAAGCTGTATCACATCCTTTCCGTAGTCCATAATCAAAACCGCTTTTTCCTCTGTCTCCCCGAACAGCAGCACATCCAGCAGATATTCCACATGGGCTTGCTTCTGCAAGGCTTCCACGAACCGGGGATGAAACGCTTCCTCCGGGGAGTGCGGGGCATAGTCGGTTTTCCATACCCGTAAGAGGTGTAGATAATCGGCAAGGACACGGAAGCAATGTGCCTTTGCTTCCCGGAACTGTTCTTCCGGGGATTTCTGCCGGGGCTTGGGCTTCCTTGCCCTGCCCGGTGGCTTCCAGTCCTCATAGGCAAGCCCGAAGTCACTCGCCAACTGTGCGGCGGCTTCCTTTTTCCCCAGCCCGTACAGGGCAGCTACAAAATCAATCACATCCCCATCTGCACCACATCCGAAGCAGTGGAAACGCTTGTCCAGCTTCATGCTGGGGGTCTTATCGTTGTGGAACGGGCAGCAAGCCATCCCGTTTCTGTTTACCCGGATTCCGTAATGCTCCGCAGCCTGTCTTGTCGTAACGGACTGCTTCACAGCTTCAAATACATTCAAATCAATTCCTCCTTGTAAAAAAGAAAAGGCACTTATCATTCTCAATCTGAAAATGGCAAGTGCCTGTTAAAGTTCCATATCCTGTTGTTTGTGTTTCGTCTGCGCCGGGGCGTTTTTCTGTGCTTTCTTCTCGTCAGCCTTATCCTGCAAGACTTCTTTGAGGGGCTGCTTCTTGGGCGGCTCTTTGCTTTCCTCTGTGCCGGGTGTGGCTTTCCGTACCCAGTAGCGGATGTCCCGCAGCTTCTTCAAATCTTCCTGCACCTCGGTCAACGGTACTTTCAAGTCTGCGATTTCGCCCACAAGCTTCGCCTGTTCCTGCAAAAGCTCCTTTTTCGTGCTGTCCTTATCATCCGGGTGCTTGGCAAGGTAGGCACTGGCTTTCTCAAACCGGGCAACCTCCGGGTGTTCCAGCTTGAATTTTTCCTTAGTTTTCTTGAAAAATATCTTCTGGTATTTCTCATAAACGGGCTTACATTCCTTACAGTCCGTCCGGGCGGCAAGGATAGCGTCAATCACGTTGCTGCGGGTTTCCTTTGGCTTCATCTGCTTTCGGTAGTCGGCGGCAGATTTCCCGGACGTTTCTATAAAGTTTTCCAAATCCTCCACGGTGGAAAGTCCCTTTCTCTGAAGATAGGACAGGGCTTCGCTGACTGCCTTTAAGTCTTTGGAAGTTCCACGGTTTTGTCCCGCCCGTGTCCAGTCGCTCCGTTCTGCCTTTCGTACCTCCATGTACTTCATCAACAGATTGGGAAGAAATACCGCTTCCTCCGCAGCTTTTTCCGCAAGCAGTTCTTTTCGTTTTTCACTAAGCTCGATAATCCAGCCTTTGAGATTTTTAATAAGCTGCCGGATAGACTTCATCAGGCTGTTGGCGGCTTTGATTTCCCGGTTCAGATTTCCGATGTTGGTCTGAATCCCTCGCTTTTCCATCTGCCGGACAGCAGCACCCTCATGGACGGTAGGGATAATATCAAGCCCCTGTCTTTCATAAGAACGGAGATCCACCCGCTCCGGGCGGTTGTTGGCTTCCAGATAGCGGTTCTGGATGATCTCCCATTCATGCCGCCAGATTTCACAATACTTGCGGTCGTTCCAGTCAACCGTATCTTCCTTGTGACTTTTCCATCTGCCGGACGGAAGTTTTATCCGTTCCCCGTTCTCGTCAAGGTCATAAACCTTGCGGCTCTTGGGAAGCCATTTCCCATGTTCATCCATTGCCCGCATAGTCAGCATGACATGAGCGTGAGGGTTTCCGTCCCCTTTGTCATGGATGGCAAAATCCACGCACATTCCTTTGGAAACAAACTGCTGATTGCAGAAATCCCGGACAAGGGCGGCGTACTGGTCGGGCGGTATCTCTCTGGGGATGGTAAGCACCCACCGCCTTGCAAGCTGGGAATTCCATTGCTTCTCCACCGCTTCGGCGGCGTTCCATAAAGTATTGCGGTCTGCATACGACCGTGGGGCATTTGCCGGAAGCAAGATTTCATTGTGGACGATACCACGCTTTTCCGGGTAGTGCTTCACTTCCTGATCGTATCCGCAGAACAGCTTTTCGCCGCTCTGGTAGGCAGCGGCGGCAACCGCAGACTGCTGTTGGCTTCGCTGCACAATCGAGATTTCGTTGTGTGGACAGGGCATTTCGTGTCCCTCCTTTCGGTAATTGGTGGATGGGGTGGCGTTTTACCACCTCATTTGGGGCAGAAAAAAAGCAGGAGACCTTTTCAGATTTCCTGCTCGGTGGTGCCGCCGGTGGGCGGCTGGTATTCAGTTTTGAAAGTTCGGGTCAGGGTGGCCCGATGATGAAATAAAATATCTGCATGAAGATTATTCAACTTCTTTTAGTAATTCTTCAACAGAAATACCGTAAAGTTTTGCAAGTGCAAAAAGATTTGATGTGGAAGGGTCGGATGTTCCATTTTCCCATTTTGAAACAGCCTGCCTGCTAACACCAATCGTTTCAGCAACAAATTCCTGCGTCATTTTGCACTGTGTTCTGTGTACTTTGAGTGCTTCACCCAACGATTTCCTCACTACGGATTTTTCCTGCCGTACATCTTTTGAATGGATATATTTGAGTAATGCACGAACAATAAGGGTAAGCAAACCAACAAAGATACATAAGAAAATTATTCCAACGATTATCATAAATACGGTTACTTTCATTTGACCACCTCCTAATGTTGCTGTTGGCTTCATTTCTCTGTACGGATATATTTAAGCAATGCACGAATAACAAGGATAAGCAAGCCGACAAAGATACATGAGAAAACTATTCCGACTACAATCATAATGATGTTTACTAACATTTGGATGACCTCCTTTCTTTGTTGGCTTTATTCTATCTGAATTACCGTGTTGCTACCACCAACTATCAAGCAATTATCAGTTGCATATCGGTTGCACAATGATAGCGTTCTGTTTTTTGACCTTATTATACTAAATTACCGTAGATAAGGATAGCTCGACTGATAAAACTTGCTGGACGGGAACAGCTTGCAGCGCAAGGTGTTTCCGGGCGGCAAGTCCACAAAAGGGTAGCTGGCGA
>NZ_QUHK01000061.1:0-533 GCF_003479665.1 Blautia sp. AF14-40 | reverse complement strand
GGTAGCTGGCGACAGCCAGCGCAGGGGAAGCGTAGCGTCCCCTGTATGATTTGGAGCAGACCATGACTGCGGAAAATCACAGCCCTCCGGCGAGGAGCCTTCGGAGAACGCAATGCACCAACCTTTGGGTGGTGTATAATTGCGCCCTTAGTAAACTAAGGGGGTTCCGGCATCTCCCGTTCCAGCAGTTTTTTCAATAGTTCCTGCGTGTCCTGTCTGTGAAAAATGAGTTTCAACAACAGCATGACATCATCATCTGTCAGGCGTTCCGGCTCTTGCAGAAAACTTTCCAGCATACCGCCACGGGTACAGAGCCGGTGCGTCCGTTCCTTTCGGGTAAGCTGTTTCAACTGGTGCTGCAATGCCTTTTCATCATTGATGGCTTTCCGCAGTTTCTTTTCGCTTTTTTCCAACTCCCGATTGAGTTTTTCCAGCTTTGAGGTATCAGGCAAGGGCAGCGTCCTCCTTTCCCGGTATCAGCACATAAATCCGGTTTGGTTCTCCAATGCCCTGACGCACCCGCATGATAAGTC
>NZ_QUHK01000060.1:0-5827 GCF_003479665.1 Blautia sp. AF14-40 | reverse complement strand
TTATTAGCACTGTCAAGAGGTGAGTGCTAATATTTTTGTTATTTTTTTGCAAACCCTTTAAAATCAATGGTTTGCAGTATCTTATTTCTTTTGAAATTGTGATTTTTTCTGTTTTGACACCAATTTGACACCAATTTTTCTTTTTGTGGTGTCAAGCATTTAACACCATACTATCTAGTCTTGCAATCTCATTTTCAATCCTTGTCAGCTCTCCAATATGGTTATACACTTCCATTGTTACATCTATATGAGCGTGTCCCATAATATATTGAAGAACTTTTACATCCATACGGCACTCTGCCATTCTGGTACAAGCTGTGTGACGCATTACATGAGCTGAAAACTTTGGTAACAGCTCTGCTTTCCTATGCTCTTTTTTTGCTCTCTCTACTTCGGTTTTGTTATATGCGTCTACAATGTTGTATAAAACACTATTTACGCCATTCGGCATAAGCGGTCTGCCCGATTTTGCTGTAAAGACAAACCCCGAATACCCGTCCACCTCAATGCTCTTATCCTTTGCAAGCATAAAATTGATTTTCCTTTGTTCCTCAAAGGCTTTTGCAACTTCTTGTGTCATAGGTATAATACGAATACCCGACTCCGTTTTTGGTGTTGAGATATGGAACTTGCAACCGTCGCCTAAATTCTTATAAATGAGCTGGTGGTCTACATTAACCGTTTTTGCCTTGATGTTTATATCTTTCCATGTAAGACCAATAAGCTCCCCACACCTTAACCCCGTACCAATCATTATGGTAAACATAGGATAATATGTGTTATAGACATTGCTCTGTTTTACAAACTCCATAAACTTTTCTTGTTGAGAAACTGTTAAGGCTTCTTTTTCCTCTGCTGGTTTTCCATAATCACTAATGGAACTTTTTGCAGGGTTCTTTCGGATAATATCATCATCAACAGCCATTTCTAATGCAGGATAAAGCAGGTTGTGAATATACTTGATTGTAGAATAAGCATATCCAGCTTTGGAAAGTTTCGCATAATACGCTTTAATATGTGAGGGTAAAAGCTGAACAACTTTAATATTTCCAATCTCGTCTTTTACTCTGTTTTCCCAAGCACGAACATAACTAACTCTTGTAGTATCAGCCAGCTCACGAGTTGCCATATAACGCTCAAATAACGTGTTGAGCGTCATTTTTTTGATTGCTCCGTCTGTCAATATGTTATCTTCCATATCCTTTGCAATCTGTTTCTCTTTTTCTCGAAGCTCTGGTAAATCTTGTGCATAGACTGTCAATCTCTTGCCTGTTCTTACATCTGTATAACGATAACTGTATCTTCCATCATTACGCCAGTTTTCGCCCTCTCTTAATTTTCTTCCTTTTGGGTCTTTTCTACTAATTGCCATGAGAACCATTCCTTTCTGAAAAAGCCTCTTTTCTTGTTCTCACAGCGTGCTTTGTCCTTTCTTATTATACTACACACGCCAGAGAACATAAATAGAAAATCGCTCTATTCTTCCAAATATAACAAGTATTTCTTGACTTTTTCTATGGAATAAAGAACCCTGCGACCTATCACAATTTTTGCTCCTGCCTGCTCGCCAATCTTTCTTGCAGTAGCACGACCACAAGATAACATAGCAGACAGTCCCTCTATATCAACAGCAATCGGCTGTTCCGTTGCTCTTATCTTCGTTTTATTCATATTCCAACACCTTACCTCGCTGGAACATCACATCATTTAACACATCAGTATTTAACATAATGTAACACCCCCTTTACTGCGTGTCTATTTTATAAGTTACATAAGCAGGCAGACGGCTTTGGAAAGCTCCGTTAGTATCTCAACTATTCCCATTCCTGTGGGCAGAACCGCACCATGCGGACGTATCATTATTCTGTGAGGATAGGTCGTGGCAAAACGACTTTTCCAACAGTCGCTCTCGGATCACTGCGTGGGTCGCTCGCTTTCTTTTGAAAAGGTCGTGGCGTACAGTCCCCGTGGCTCGCTATCTCACAAACGTATCTGTCTGCTTTATTCAGTTGTCAAAGAGCTGTGGCGAAAGCGTATTGCTTTCATATAAAAGCAGGGGCAGAGCAGGAAAGAGGGGATTGAACAAATCATGCTCTGCGGTTACTGCTTGTTATTCTTCGGTTTCTAACGGAATATCAAAGTCCAAAATCATTTTGATAAGTGCTTCTCTGATACGTCCTTTTAATTCCATGTCTACGACTATGCAGACATTACCATATTTGTCGTAGAACGGACGCAAACAACATTTTGATATGTACGGGTCATACAATGCCAGTATCTTTTCAATCGCATTTACGTTGCCGTCCACAGCCGACGAAATAAGGTAAAATGACGGGCGTGTGTTATTCATCATTCATGTTCTCCTTTAATTTTTTCTTGATTTCTTCAAGTGAGTGCTTCCTACTGCGGAACGACGTTGAACGGTTAATCTTTAACTTTTTACCGATTTCTGTATCGCTCATATCTAAGAAGAAGTACATCAACAAGATTTCTCTGTCTTTTTCAGACAGATACTTAATCGCTTCTGCTAAATCATCATCAAGGACACGAACCTCAATACCGCATACATCAAAGGCGGTATAATCGCTTTCGTATTCGTCCCAGACTGCCAGCTTTTCCACAACGATTTCTGGAAGTTCACAGTAGGAAATTTCCTTATTTCTTCGTCGCTTTAATTCTTTGCGATAATTACAGATAATGCCTTTCACTACACGTTTGAACTTGCAGTCAAATTGACATTGTATTGTCTTTTGGAAGTCCGACGGTTTCATATCATCACACCCCCTTTCCGTTATGACGTGAAAAGTGTTTATCCCTCTTTCCGCACCATATCTGTACAGCAAGGTGTGATTTGTTGCATGAATTTGAAAAAAAGTGAAAAAATTTTTTCGGGTACAAAAAAAGCCCGCACAAAACATATAGTCTGTACGAGCTATTAAAGCTATGAGATATTCCGTTATTGATAAAATGCTGTTAGGTAGTGTATGATTGTATAGAATTTCGCTTAAAATGTTCCATAATACAATCCCCCTTAAAGCATTTGTTTTGTATTATACTTTTGTCTTTTTTGTAATCTTGTAAATATATTCTTCTGGCGTAGGGCGTTTATTTCCAAAATACTTTTTAAAATTTGCCTGCACTTCTGGGTCGTTACTGTTCATAGCTTCATCAATCGTTGCTTCAATATCCGCCCGAACATCAGCCAATGATACACCGCCAGCTTTTGCTCCTGCTTTCAATGCTTTTTTTATGTCACGTTTTTTAAGTCCTAACATGGTATCACTCCTAAAAATAAAATAGTTCCTCAAATTTTTTATCAAGTGCAATACACAAAATAAGTGCAAGTTTAGCAGTAGGATTGAATTGTCCCGTTTCAATGGAACTAATCGTATTCCTAGATACCCCAACCATTTCCGCTAAAGCTGATTGTGATAGTTTTTTTTCTGTTCTTACTTGCTTTAAATTATTTTTCAATATCAATTCATCATTCATAAGAAGTACCTTGCAATCATTATACAAATATTTTTGTAAGATATAAAATAAATAATAATACAGCTACAAAGCCCCAACATATTCCGCAAAACAATGTAAATTTGTCCTTTTGACGTATCCATCTATACATATATTGACCGCAAAAAATTGAACAAAATACGGAATATACATCTTGATATGGTTGATTAGAATATATGTTTATAATCATTAGAGCGACACACATAATCAAACCTACTGTCATTCCAATAGTGCTACTTTTTTGTAAAATATCCAATTCCATTTCGTCCATTTGATTAGGCTTTCTGTTCTGTACTTTTTTTAAAACTTCTTCTCTGTTCATAAAACACCCTCTCTTTCTGCCAAGTTTTATTGGCACTTATAATATATCATAGCCAAGTTTTGTTGTCAATTGTTTTGCATAGTTTACTTGTCAAAAATACAGCGTGCAAATCTATACAGAAATGCACGCTTTCAATGTTTACCCTACAATCTTCCAGTTGCTATCCTTATGTAGCACAAGCTCATACTGCGATACCTGCGTTACCTTTGTTTGATTATCAAGGAATTTTACGGCAACCTTGACTTTCACATTGTCCCCGTCCTTTGTAAAGGTAGGGTTTACCAGTTCAGAATAAAGGTAGTCCCTGCCGATAGGTTCAAGCACATTTCCAGTTACATAGTAAGCAAACTCTTTTTCCGTAGCTGTCGGGTACAGCTTAAAGAATGTTTCCAAAAATGCGGTAGCGTCATTGACGGTATCAGCGTCTATACTTGTGTCTGCTTCTGGCGTCTTTGGCTCATAGTCTGATTTTTCGATTGCAGGGGCAAGGGTAGGGTTCTGAACGATTACCATATCCCCGTCAGCGTCCACATGGACTTTTACGGTATAGGTTGCTTTCACATTGCTTGTCTGTTCTCCCTCTTTTATCTGCTGATCTACTTCGTAGGTAGCAGAAAAAGTGTCCGTTCCCGACTGTTCAATACTCCATACAATCACATTTGTAACCGTGGAGCTGGTCGGTATATCCGTTCTGATTGTATCAACATTCAAGTCCTGCAATTCCTTTGTCAGATAACCACTGATTGCCTGCGTCCTTGCTTCAATCGCTTCTTTGCTGTTATTCCATGTGTAGTAGGACTTCGCAAAGTTCTTCACGAAATTTTCAATCCCGTTGGTGTCCTGCAAGCGAAGCTCAATGATTTCTTTTTCATGGGTGGTGTGCTGGTCGATAGCAGTAAAATTCTTATACACTCCAAAGCTCACGCTTGCGATAAGCACCACCCACAACACAATCACGGTTTTCTTATGTGTGCCTACCTTAACAGTACGCACCTTTTTTTCTTTTGGTTCTTTGATAGTTTCTGTTTGTTTCTTATTCTTCTTAAACATATTTTCAAGTCCTTTCTATTGTTTTACTCGTCCTGCACCGATTAAGTGCTGTTGCCAGTAACTACTACTTAGGTCTGCATATCCTATCGGGTCGCCTGCATGATACATCTGTGTCGGCGAAACAAGAATACCGACGTGTGTTACATAACTTCCAGCGTTATAAGTGGAATGGAAAAATACCAAGTCCCCAGCCTTTGCCTGCGAGAGTGGAAGATGTTGGGTAGCGTCATATTGTGCTTGTGCGGTTCTCGGTAAGGAGATACCAGCTTTTCCATAACACCATTGCACAAGTCCGCTACAATCAAAGGAAGTGTTCGGGTTACTGCCACCATACACATATTTCCAGCCTTGATATTTCAACGCTTCATTCATAATCGCTTGTGCCGTCGCATTATCAAAATGTGCCACAGTCAAATATTGATTGACTAATTCGACGTAGAACATATTTCCATAGCCATACCGCCAGCCCCCGTTCTTCGCAACGGCTATCGGGTTCGTATACGTTACTTTCTTTCCACCCGACTTCTCACGGGCGAAACTCTCTGCAAGGTTAAAGGTGTGTTTCTTTCCTTTTCCTGCCACATATCCCACATAGCCACCGCCATAGTTATAAGACTGTATCGCTACATTCAAATCGTCGATACCTTGATTTTTGCAGGAAGAAAGCAGGGACGCAAAATACTTACACCCCTGCTTGATTGAGCTTTCCGTATCTAAAGAGTTGGGCGGTAAACCAAGACTTTCTGAACTCTGCATAACATCTTCTGCCGTACCGCCACTTTCTACTTGAATGATAGCAAGTAGCACATTGACATACTCGGAAATACCGTTTTCTCTGGCGTATTTTTCTACCATAGGCTGATGTTTCAAGACTTCTGCGGATAAGTTCATACCCGTAATGCCAGAAGAAAAATTGCTGTTCTCGTCGTCGCTGTCCGCACTAAT